>NZ_JBSFVR010000016.1:0-51034 GCF_053592415.1 Streptomyces sp. NPDC002690
GTGCGGGCCCCTACGGCTGTTTCCGGACACCGACTGCCGGCGGCGGTGCCTACTGGGGGTCCGGTCCGGTCGCGACCGGACGCGACGCGTCCGAGGACCACTCGGACCAGGAGCCCGGGTACAGCGCCGCCCGCAGGCCGGCGATCTCCAGGGCGAGTACTTCGTGGGCCCCGGAGACACCGGAGCCGCAGTAGACGCCGATCTCACCGTCGCCGGTGGCACCGAGCGCGGCGAAGCGGTCGGCGAGCCGCGCGGCGGACAGGTAGCGCCCGTCCTCGCCCACGTTCTCCCCGGTCGGGGCCGAGAGGGCGCCCGGGATGTGGCCGCCCACCCGGTCGATCGGTTCGACGTCGCCCCGGTAGCGTTCACCGGCGCGCGCGTCGAGCAGCACGCCGGTACGGGCCAGGGCCGCCGCGCCGTCGGCGTCGAGCACCGGCAACTCCCCGGGCTTCGGCCGGAAATCGCCCTCGCGGGGGCGCGGGGCGTCGGTGGACAGCTCGCCGTCCCACGCCGCGAGCCCCCCGTCCAGCACCCGGACGTCCCCGTGCCCCGCCCAGCGCAGCAGCCACCAGGCACGGGCCGCCGCCCAGCCCTGGCCGCCGTCGTAGACCACCACCGGCCGGTCCGCGGAAACCCCCGCCCGGCGCATCGCGGCGCCGAAGCCCTCCGGGTCGGGCAGCGGATGACGGCCGCCGCCGGCTCCGGCCGGACCGGCCAGTTCACTGTCGAGGTCCACGTAGACGGCGCCGGGAAGGTGTCCGGCCTCGTAGGCGGGCCGGCCGTTCGGGCCGCCCAGCTGCCAGCGGACGTCGAGGACCACGGGCGGGCGGGGCCCCGCCGACTCGCCCGCGTATTCGGATGCGGTGATGATGGGCTTCATGAGGGCCATCCTCGCGCAGCGACCGGCCCCGAGGTGTGGCGCCCACGTGAACGCGGGCGCCACGGGTGCCCGTACGGGACAATTCGGTCCGGTTCTGCCGAGAACGCGCGCCGCGCGGCGCGGCCGGTGCGCCTCCGGGCCCGGGTGGTGCGAGCATCGGAGCGGGGCGTACGAGCCGTACCGCACCCCTGGACGGCGGACCGCCCCCGATCTGCCGCACGGCCACCACGATGGTCCGAGGAGAGAAAGACGATGACCGAGGCTGTCTCCCGGCGCACTCCCGGCACGCCCTGCTGGGTGAGCCTGATCGTGCACGGCCTGAGCGCGACCCAGGAATTCTACGGCGCCCTCTTCGGATGGGAGTTCAAGCCCGGCCCGGAGCAGCTCGGTCCGTACGTGCGCGGCAGGCTCCAGGGCGAGGAGATCGCGGGTATCGGCCAGTTGCCCCCGGACCGCCATCTGCCGATCGCCTGGACGACGTACCTCGCGACCGACGACGCGGACGCCACCGCCGAGACGATCCGTTCCTGCGGCGGCACGGTGGCGGTCGGCCCTCTCGACGCGGGTCCGGCGGGCCGGCTGGCCATCGCCTCCGATCCGAACGGAGCGGTCTTCGGTATCTGGCAGGCCGCCCGCCACGTGGGCACGCGGATCTGGGGCGCGCCGGGCACCCCGGTCTGGAACGAGCTGATCACCCGGGAGACGTCCTCGGTCGCCAAGTTCTACCAGGCGGTGTTCGGTTACGAGGTCCAGGCGGTCGTCTCCGCCGACTTCGACTACCAGACACTGCACTTGGACGGCCGTCCGGTGGCGGCCCTGCACGGAGTCGGGCACGCCCTGCCGCGCGACCGTGGACCGCACTGGATGACGTACTTCGAGGTCGACGACACCGATGCGGCGGCTGCCCGCGTGGTGGAACTCGGCGGGCACATCCTCCAGCCGCCGCGCGAGGGCACGAGCGGCCGGCTGGCGACGGTATCGGACCCGGAGGGCGCGGCCTTCACCATCGTGCGGAGCGACGGGCGCTGAACGGCGGGCGGGCACGGAGTCCGGGCGGGCACGGAGTCCGCGCGAGCACAGAGTCCGCGCGAGCACAGAGTCCGGGCGGGCCTCGGGTCAGCGACGGACGCGGGGTCAGCGGCGGGGATCGTACGTCAGCACCTTCACCTGACGCAGGGTCAGCACGGTCTCGGCGTTCTGGACGCCGGGGGTCGCACCGATACGATCCGTCAGATAGGCGTACAACTCCTGAGTGGTGCGGCACTGGACCGCGGCCACGACGTTCGCCCGGCCACTGACCGCCGCCGCGAACCGTACCTCGGGGTGGGCCGCCAGGGTCTTCCCCACCGCGACCAGATCGGCGGGCGCCACGGTGAGCCAGAGCATGGCCCCCACGCCGTGGCCGAGAGGTTCGTGGTCGTACTCCACGTCGAAGTAGAGGGCGCCGCTGCGGCGCAGCCGGTCCAGCCGCCGCTTGACCACGGCTTCGGACTGGCCGGTCCTGCTCTGCAGTTCGGCCATCGGCGCCCGGCCGTCCCGGCGGAGCACACCGATCAGCGCGTCGTCCACGGCGTCGAGGGTCACGGGCCCGGCGGGCCCGGCGGGAGGCTCTCCGAGCCGGGGGCGCAGAGCGTCCTCCTGCTCGGGGGTCAGGGCGTCGATCTTGCTCAGCCAGTCCAGCGGGCCGCCGTAGAACTGATTCAGTACGCAGTGGGCGCTGACCTGGACGACGCGCGGGGTGCGCGGCAGCCGCCCGAGCAGGAGTTCGTCGCGTTCCCGCTGGGTGCGCGGTCGCATGGCGCACATGACCTCGGTGCCGCCGGACATGAGACTGATGTAGAACGTGTCGGCGCGGCGGGCGAGCGCGGCGGCGAGCGGGTCGGCGGCGTCGGGTGTGCAGCGCAGCCGGACGATCCAGCTGGACCGCCCGAGCTTGGTCTCGTCGGTCATCCCGACCACCCGGAAACCGGTGTCGCGGCGCAGCCCCGCGAAGCGGCGCGCGACAGTCTTGTCGGAGACGCCGAGGACGTCGGCGATCTGCACGAAGGAAGCCCGGCCGTCCAGTTGGAGGGCCTGCATCACCTTGAGGTCCAGGGCGTCGGGCAGGGCCACCGTGCATCTCCGATCCGTGCGTCCGGTGCGCGTGTGCGGACCGTACGTCCGTCATCCGCGCGGGTGCGGACCGTACGACGACGGCCGCCCCCACCAGCATGCCCGCTCGTGCGGAAAGTGCTGGTGGGGGGCGGCTGCGGTGGCCCGTCCGTCAGGCGTGGTCCGGGCCGATGCCCACGGCGGACGTTGCGCCCGTGCGCTCGTCAGCGTCGTCGTCCCGGACGCGGCCGGTGCTTCCCGCCGCGGGGACGGAGGGCGCGGTACCGCGGGGGCGCAGGGTGACGGCCGCGACGATCGCGCCGCACAGCATGAGAACGGCCGATACGACGAGGCAGAGGTGGAGGCCGTCCACGAAGGCGAGCGACAGTGCGTGGAGGGCGCGCCCCGTGTCGGCGCCCAGCGGCATCCCGGCGACGGCCTCGAGGCCGCCGCGATCGACGGCCGCGGTGATGCGCTCGCCGGCCGCCCCCGTGAGCCCTTGGCCGGCCAGGTGCCCGGGGAGGGCGCCGACGGCCTTCGTGGTCAGGAGCGCACCCAGGATGGCGGGGCCGAGAGCCGCGCCGACCTGCCGGAAGGCGTTGTTGCCCGCCGCCGCCATGCCGGCCTGGTGAGGCGGTACGGAGCCCACGGCGGTCGCGGTGATGCAGGGGAAGGCGATGCCGAGGCCGGTGCCGAGCAGGGCGAGCCGCCAGGCCAGCGAGGCGAAGGAGGTGTCGATGCCGATGGTGGTCAGCGTGCAGAGCCCCACCGTGGCGATCAGGAGCCCACCGGCGATCAGGAGTCGGGCCGAGAGCCGCTGGGCGAGCCGGCCGAAGACGGCGCCCAGGATGAGCGGCATCACCGTGACCATGAGGAGGCGCAGTCCCGCCTCCAGGGTGGTGAGTTGCTGCACCATGCCGAAGTAGAGGCTGAGCACGAAGAAGAAGCCGATCAGCCCCAGAAAGCTGATCATGACGACCAGCGTGGAGCCGGTGAAGGCCGGGCTGCGGAAGATGCGCAGATCCAGCATCGGGCTGTCGCTGCGGCGTTCGGCCAGCACGAAGGCGATTCCGCAGATCACCGCGATCGCCAGGGCCGCGAGGACCTGCGGCTCGGTGAAGGAGGAGGCTCCGCCTTCGATGACCCCGTAGACCAGGGCCGTGATGGCCACTGCCGCGGTGATCTGACCGGGCCAGTCGAGCTTGCGGGGGTAGGGCGACCGGGATTCGTCGAGCAACCGCGCACCGGCGGCCATCGCCGCGAGGGAGAGCGGGATGGGCAGGAGGAAGATCCACCGCCAGTCCGCGTGGGCGGTGATCGTGCCGGCGATCAGCGGGCCGACGGCGAGCGCCCCCATGAGGAAGGTCGTCCACAGGCCGATGAACTTGCCGCGCTCGCGGTGGTCGGGGACGACGTGGCTGATGAGCGCGAGGGTCATCGGCAACAGTGCTGCGGCGCCGGCTCCGGAGAGCGCCTGTCCGATCCAGATCATGGTGATCGACTGGGCGCAGAGTGAGACGGTGGCGCCGGCGGCACAGAGGGCGAGCCCTGCCTGGAAGACCTTCTTGCGCCCGTGTACGTCGCCGAAGACTCCGGCGGTCAGGATCAGAGCGGCCACCGGCAGGACGAAGGCGTCCGAGACCCACGAGAGGTCCGAGGTGGAGGCGCCGAGAGCTTCCTGGATGACGGGGAGGCTCACCGACACTGTGGTGATCGGGAAATAGGCCACGAACACGCCTATGCAGGCCATGACCAAGGTGGCCGCGCGCCGGTCGGGGGCGGGGCCGACGGTTGGGGGTGTGCTGTTCACGGAGAGCTCCTCCGCGGCGGGTGCCCGCCGCTGTCTTTCGATGCCAGACGGAACTATGCGGACAAGGGCCGCACCGGTGCCAGTCGGCAGGGCCCATAGCCGGATTCTCGACATCGCGGAACTCCGAACGCCGGATTCTCGGCATCCGGGAGCGGGAAGAGGGGCGGGCGGACGCCCCGTCGTGGCCACGCCCCGGGCCGTCAGGAACAGTACGCGGGCGCCTCGTCGACGTTGTCCCGGGTGACCAGCAGGATCGGTGCGGAGGTGACCTTCTCGACGGAGCTTCCCGCCATCAGCCCGAGGCTGTTCCCTACGGCCAACTGACCGAGGTTCGAAGCGGAGTTGGCCACCGTGGCGGAGAGACGTCCGTCCTTGACCGCCTTGAGCCCCTCGTCGGTGCCGTTGACGGTGACGATCTTGACGTGAGCACCGGCCGCGTCGAAGACCTGTCGGGCGCCCAGGGCCATCTCCTCGTTCGCCACGAACGCGTAGTCGAGGTCGGGGTGGGCCTCGATCATGTCCTGCGCCGACTCACGGGCCTTGGCCGGATCGAACATCCCGGGAAGCTCCGAGACCATCTTCGCGTTCGCCGGAAGGGCCTGCTCGAACCCGGCGACCATCAGGTCCGAAGCCGCGCCGGGAGCTCCGGCGATCACTCCGACCTTGACGCTCCGCCCCGCCGCGTCCTGTTCCACCCAGCCCGCGTCGAGTGCGCCGAGCCGGCCGAGGTCCACGACCACCGCGCCGAGCACCCCCGAGAGGTCTTCCACGTTCACCGAGGTGAGGAAGATCGGGATGCCGGCTGCCCGCGCCTTGGCCACGTCCACGTCGAGGGTGTCCACGTCGACGGTCTGGACGATCAGCTCGTCCACGCCCCGCGCGATCAGGTCTTCTATGTTGGAGAGTTCGGTGACCGGGTTCTGCCGCGAGTTGGCGACGACGAGGTGAGCACCCCGGGATTTCGCGGAACGTTCCATCGCCTGCTGCAGACAGGTGTGGAAGACGGTGGCGGCTCCGTTGACGAAGCCGATCGTCGTCGAGCCGTCGTCCCCGCCCGCGCTGTCGTCGGACGAGGAACACCCGGCGAGCAGGGAGACCAGGGCGGCTGCGGCGGCCAGCCGCCCGGGGACACTGCGCGGCGAAGAAGTCATGAATCGGCCTTGTCTGCGGTGGGCGGATCACACGAGGGTCTGATCGTTCACGCGGCCGGCCCGGGGCTACGAACGGCCCGCAGGGTCGCCGTACGCACCCGGGCGAAGGCATGCCGGGGTCGCCGTACGGACATGCCGGAGGAGCCGGCGCGGTCGCTCGGAAGCCCCGGACGTCCGGCGGCGGCGCACAACGTAACGCGCGTCCGGCCCGGCCAACCCCTGTGCGGCGCGCAAGGTGTGCTTGCAGGGAACGGGATCAAGGAACGCGCGGCGCGCGAACCGGCTCCGACCGGCGGGAAGGGGTCAGGGCGGAGGGGAACCTGAGCGGAGGGAGTGCGGGCTGCGGCCCGTGGGGCGGTCGCACGGCGGCCCTGACCGGGACGTCAGGGTCACGCGCTCGCCGCAGGGCCCCTACGGGCGGTGCCGGTCAGGGGCGCGGTGCCGGAGGTGTTCGCAGTGACCCTCGCATCCCGCCGGGACCGGGGTGACGCACATCGGCAACCCGTGAGCCGCGTCAGCGGGCCGCCGAGCGGAACGACCGGCGGCGCTCGCCACCGGAACGACGAACCGTCAGGCCTGGTTCACCGGAAGGACGTCCGGCGACAGGGCGCCCGCGTGGGCGGTGGAGGAGGTGGCGCGGCGCCGGTGGTGACGACGGCACAGCACCTCGTAACCGACCTCCTTGGCCGGGCGGTTGACGTCACCGACCACGACCTGTTCGCCCTCGACGACCATCTCCCCTCCCACCGTGCGGGCGTTGTGCGTGGCGCGGGCGCCGCACCAGCACAGGGCTTCCACCTGGAGGTGTTCGAGACGGTCGGCCAGCTCGATCAGCCGCTGCGAGCCCGGGAAGAGCTTCGTACGGAAGTCGGTGGTGATCCCGAAAGCGAAGACGTCCATCCCGAGGTCGTCCACGATCCGGGCGAGCTGGTCGATCTGCCCCGGGGCCAGGAACTGCGCCTCGTCCACGATCACGTAGTCCGCCTTGCCGCCCTGGGACAGCCGGTTCACGACGTACGCGTAGAGATCCATGCCGTCGGCGGCCTCGACGGCCTCCGTCACCAGCCCCAGCCGCGAGGAGAGCTTCCCCTGTCCCGCCCGGTCGTCGCGGGTGAAGATCACGCCCTGGAGCCCGCGCGCGGACCTGTTGTGACCGATCTGCAGGGCCAGCGTGCTCTTTCCGCAGTCCATCGTTCCGGAGAAGAACACAAGCTCGGGCATGAGAGGTCGGACGCCTTTCGACATGGGGGTGGCAGGGGGGGACGCGCCGGTGGGGCGGCAGCGTCAGGTGCGTACTTCGAGAAGGGGGACGAGCTGCTCGACCGGGGTCAGCGAACCGTGCATCCCGACCATCGCGGACTCGTGCGGCTCGTTGGACGAAGCGGTGATCACCACGTCGTCGTGGGCGGCGGCGACCACGTCACCGATGCGGCCGTACACGCGTTCGTCCACCTCGGGGCCGAACCAGCCGGCGGCGATCGCCTCGTCCCGGCTCGCCACCCAGAACTGTTCGCCGAGCACTTCCTGCCAGACGGTCAGCACGTCGGCCTGGGCTCCGGGCACGGCGTAGACATGACGGGCACGGCCCTCCCCGCCCAGCAGGGCGACGCCCGCGCGCAGCTCCCAGTCCTCGTCGAAGTCGATGCGGGACTGCTCGTCGAACGGGATGTCGATCATGCCGTGGTCGGCGGTGATGTAGAGGGCCGAGCGGGGCGGCAGCTGCTCGGCGAGACGCCGGGCGAGGCCGTCGACGTACATCAACTGCCCACGCCAGGCATCGGAGTCGGTACCGAAGCGGTGGCCCGCACCGTCCACCTCGCTGTAGTACGTGTAGACCAGCGAGCGGTCCCCCGCGGCCAGCCGCTCCGCCGCGACGTCCATACGTTCCTCGCCGGCGAGGCGCCCGAGGAAAGAGCCTCCGCTGAGCGCGACCTTGGTCAGCGGCGTCTGCTCGAAGGCGGGCGCCGAGACCTGGGCCGTACGCACCCCCGCCGCGTCGGCGAGGCCGAAGACGGTGGGGTACGGCTGCCACGCCTTCGGCGAGGTCCAGGGCTTCCAACGGAGCTGGTTCATCAGCCCGCCGGTGGCCGGATCGCGCACGGTGTACCCGGGCAGCCCGTGCTTCCCGGGCGGCAGGCCCGTACCGACCGAGGCGAGGGAGGTCGCCGTCGTGGCGGGGAAGCCGGCCGTGATCGGACGGCCGGTGCCGCCGCGCGAGGTGGGCAGCAGGGAGTACAGGAACGGGGCTTCGTCCGGATGCGCCTTGATCTGCTCCCAGCCGAGGCCGTCGATCAGGAAGACGCAGTTGCGGTCGGCCGGGGTGAGTTCCGGGATCGAGGCGGTGAAGCCGGGCACCTCCTGCCCCGCGACGAGGGTCGGCAGCAGATCCGCGAGGGACCCGGTGCCGTACTCGGGTACGGGGGCGGTGTCGAGGGGGAGCAGCACGGGGTCCTGCCAGGCGGGCTGGACCATCAGCGGTTGGTCGCCGCGTTCGCGGCCGAGGACGCGGTGGCCGCCGTGGCTTCACTGAGTGCCTGGGCGAAGGCGAGCGTCTGCCGTACGGTGTCCGGGCCGTCGCCGGCCTCGCTGACCCGCAGGCTGAGGTCGTCGGCGGTGGAGCTGCCGGTGTAGCCGTGGTCGGCGTCGCAGTCGGGGTCACCGCAGGCGGCCGGTTCCAGGTCGATGCGGGAGACCGCGCCCCAGCCGATGGTGAGGACGACCTCGCGGGGCAGTGAACCGGCCACGTACTTCTCGGGGTCCGCCACCACGCGGCTCACCACGACGGACGAGATCCGGCCGAGGTGCACGGACTCCGTGGAGGTGGTCGCGTACGGCGTCGGCGACTCGGTCTCGGAGGTCTGCTCGTCGGTGTGGCTGACGATGAAGCGGGTGTCCGTCAGGACCAGGACCGTGGCATGGCGCCGGACCTCGTTGGAGTCGAAGGTCGTCTCCTGGTGCACGAGGTACGAGGCGACCGGCTCCCCGCCGACGGCGGCCTCCACCGCCTCGGCCACGAGGGCCGGGTAGTAGCCGCTGCGCTCGATCGCCGCGCGCAGCCCCTGGGTCGTCGTACCGGTCTTTGCCATGACCCCCATCTTACGGGCCCCGGTGACCGCCGGGGACTCCATGGGAGGGGCGGGCCCGGTCAGTAGTTCGGCAGCCGGCGGGGTCCGAGGTCGGTCCGTGCGGGCGGCGGGGCGAGTCGGACGCTCGCGCCGAGGACGGTAAGCCCCTGCGTGGCCACCACGACGGGTTCCAGGGTGACGGACACCACCTCGGGATGGTCGTCGACCAGGCGGGAGACCCGGAGCAGCAGTTCTTCGAGTGCCCGGGTGTCCACGGGCGAGGAGCCGCGCCAGCCGAAGAGCACGGGAGCCGCGCGGATGGAGCGGATCAGTTCCGCGGCGTCCCGGTCGGTGGCCGGAACCAGCCGGTGGGCGATGTCCCCGAGGAGTTCGGAGGGGGTGCCCGCGAGGCCGAAGGAGAGGACGGCACCCGCGGCGGCGTCGATCGTGGCCCGCACCACGGTGTCGACGCCCCGGGGTGCCATGGACTGCACGACGGGCTGGAGTTCGGCGGCCTTGCCGAGGAGTTCGGTGAGTTCGCCGTACGCCCGTCGCAGGGCGTCCTCCCCGGCGAGGTCGAGGCGGACGCCGCCCAGGTCGGCGCGGTGGCGCAGATGGGGTGCGGTGGTCTTGAGGGCGACCGGCCAGCCGAGTCGCGCGGCGGCGGCCACGGCAGCGTCCGGGTCGGGGGCGGGGAGCGTCGCCCGTACGCCGATGCCGTAGCCGCCGAGCAGCTCGCGGGCTTCGTCGTGTCCGAGCGGCCGGCCGCGCGGATCGGGGGCCGGGCCGAGCAGCGCGTCGATGAGCGCGGCGGTGCCGGGTTCGTCGATGGTGTCGTCCAGGAACTCGGGCACCCGGCCAGGCACGGCGGCCTGGCGGCGCCACTGGGCGTACTTGACCGACTCGCTCAACGCGCGGACGGCCCGTTCGGCGGCCGGATAGGCGGGGATGCGGCCGGTGGGGGCCGGGGTGTGGGCCCCGGGTTCCGTGGGCGCCCCGGCGGGTGACGGCGGTGCGGGAGCGGTCTTCACGGGCGTTTCCGCGGAAGGTTTCGTGGGGGTCTTCGCGAGCGGGCCCGTCACGGGGGCGTCCTGCGTGGGCGGGCTCGTCACCGGGGCGTCCGGCGTGGGCGTTTCCGTGGGCGGGCCCGTCACCGGGACGTCCTGCGAGGCCGGACCCGTCCCGGCCGGGCGCGTACCCGCCGTGGCGGCCAGGGCCTGGGCGAGGCCGCCGATCTCCAGGTGTACGACGGCCACCGGCTTGGCGGGGCCGTCGGTACGCTCCGCCACCGCCTCGTGCAGGGCTGCCGCCAGCACCTCACCGTCGCCGCTCTGCGTCTCCCCCTCGACCCCGACCAGCGGGATCGCGGTCACGATCACCGCGTCGCACGTCGGGTCGGCGAGCGCCTCGGCGAGGGCCGCGCGGAAGTCCGCGGGTCCGGCCGCCGTGGTCAGGTCACGGGGCGGCCGGGGGCGGAGCCCTTCCGTGAGGCAGGCGTCGTACGTGAGCAGGCCGAGCGATTCCGAGTTGCCGAGGATCGCCACCCGGGGGCCGGCCGGCAGCGGCTGGTCGGCGAGGAGGAGGGCCGCGTCGATCATCTCGGTCACCGTGTCCACCCTGATCACCCCGGCCTGCCGCATCAGCGCGGAGACCGTGGCGTCGGGGATGCGGCTGACGGGCACGGCGTGGCCGGGCGGGGTGGCGCCGCTGTGCCGGGCGCCCTTGACCACCACGACGGGTTTGACGGCGGCGGTGCGGCGGGCGAGCCGGGTGAACTTGCGGGGATTGCCGAGCGACTCCAGGTAGAGCAGGGCGACGTCGGTCTCGGGGTCGTCGAACCAGTACTGGAGGAAGTCGTTGCCGGAGATGTCGGCGCGGTTCCCGGCGGAGATGAAGGTGGAGAGCGCCGCACCGCGCCGGTGTAGACCGGAGAGGAGGGCGATGCCGATGGCGCCGGACTGGGTGAAGAGACCGATGCGGCCCGGCGCGGGCGATTCCGGGGCGAGCGAGGCGTTCATCCGGACGGCGCCGGAGGTGTTGATGATGCCGAACGCGTTCGGCCCGATGACGCGCATGCCGTAGGAGCGGGCCTGGCGCAGGAGCGCGCGCTGGCGGTCGCGGCCCTCGGCTCCCCGCTCGGCGTAATCGGCGGTCAGGACGACCAGGCCCCGCACCCCGTGCTCCCCGCAGTCGGCGACGACTTCGGGGACCCGTTCAGCGGGTACGGCGACGACCACGAGGTCGACCGGCTCGCCGATGGCACCCACCGAGCGGTGCGCGGGGACCCCGTCGACGCCGTCCTGATCAGGGGCGAACGCGTGGTTGACGGCGTACAGGCGGCCGGTGAAGCCGGAGTGCAGGAGGTTGCGGAGCACGGTCCGGCCCACCCCGCCGGGAGCGCGGCCGGTACCGACGACGGCCACCGAAGCGGGGGCCAGGAGCCGCTGGACGGAACGGGCTTCGGCGCGCTGTTCGCGGGCGCGCTGCACGGCGAGCGACTCAGCGGTCGGTTCGATGTCGAGGGTGAGGTGGACCGCCCCGTCCTCGAAGCTCCGCTGCTGGGTGTAGCCGGCGTCCCGGAAGACCTTGATCATCTTGGTGTTGGCGGGCAGCACCTCGGCGGCGAAGCGGCGGATGCCGCGCTCCCGGGCGACCGCGGCGATGTGTTCGAGCAGCACCGAGGCGACGCCGCGGCCCTGGTGGGAGTCCTGGACCAGGAAGGCGACCTCGGCCTCGTCGGCGGGCGCGGAGGCGGGCCGTCCCCGGTCGTCGATCCGGTCGTAACGGACGGTGGCGATGAACTCCCCTCCCACCGTGGCCGCCAGCCCCACCCGGTCGACGTAGTCGTGGTGGGTGAAGCGGTGGACGTCCCGGTCGGAGAGCCGGGGGTAGGGCGCGAAGAAGCGGTAGTACTTCGACTCGTCGGAGACCTGCTCGAAGAAGCTGACCAGCCGTCCGGCGTCGTCCGGAGTGATGGGGCCGATCCGGGCGGTGCCGCCGTCCCGCAGCACCACGTCTGCCTCCCAGTGGTCGGGGTACGCGTGATGCGGACTCTGCTCCGGCGTGGGCTGCATGGGGAAAGCGTACGACCGTCCGGCACCCGGGGCGGGTTCGCTGCGGGCGCCGCGAGTGCCCGGAGCGTACGGCGGCACGACCGCCGGACCGGCCGGTCCGGGCGAGCAAGGGCATCACCGCGCCGGGCACGGGTCGCGGCGGATTCGGCGCCGGGGCAGGCTGGGAAGCCCACCGGGCGACGTCCGTCGGCGGGAGGGTACGCAGGTCCACACCCCCATGCCACAATGGTCTAGACAAATCAATTACTGGTCAGGACATCGCAGATCCACGAAGGGCAGAACCATGGTTGAGCGCCGCGTCAACGTCGGATGGGCCGAAGGCCTGCACGCCCGCCCCGCTTCCATCTTCGTCCGCGCCGCCACGGCCTCCGGGGTTCCGGTGACGATCGCCAAGGCGGACGGCAGCCCGGTCAACGCCGCGTCGATGCTCGCGGTCCTGGGACTGGGAGCGGAGGGCGGCGAGGAGATCGTGCTCGCCTCCGAGGCGGAGGGCGCGGACGCCGCACTGGACCGTCTGGCGAAGCTGGTCTCCGAAGGGCTCGACGAGCTTCCGGAAACGGTCTGACACCCCCTTCCGCCGGACTCCATGACGGAATTCTTCGCTCGGCCGGGCCGCGCCGTCCTTCACGGACGGGGCGGCCCAGCCGTTTGCAGCCGGGTTTCGTCTCGGCCATTTCTCACGGGAGCCGGGACGATGGTAATTCCGGCACACTGAGAATGCCCAACCAATTCGCTTCTCTCTTTGTATACGGCGACTTTGTTAATGACGGGCACCCGAGGTGTTTACGGGATGTTGCGAAGTGCTCACCCGGGACTGTTTCACCGCTCGGACCGGGCGGCGCGGCCGGTGCGCGGCCAGTGAACGCTCCGCGTGCAACGTGGCCAGGCCCCTGGCGCGCTCCGCGTCACCCCGGGCCACCGCGTCCACGAGGGCGCCGTGTTCGGCCCACGACTCGACGGGTCGGACCGGCTGCTCGATGGCGTACATCCAGGTGATCTTGTGCCGTAGCTGGGTCAGCAGCGCGATGAGACCGGGGCTGCCCGACGCCTGGGCGAGCGTCTCGTGGAACCAGCCGCCCAGCGAGCGCAGGTCCTCCCCCTCACCCCGGCGGGCTCGCTCCTGCCCCAGCTTGACCAGGCCGCGCAGCACCTTGAGATGCGCGTCGGTACGACGCTGCGCGGCCCGTGCCGCGCCCAGCGGCTCCAGCAGGAGCTTCACCTCCAGGAGGTCGGCCGCCTCCTGCTCCGTCGGCTCGGCGACACAGGCGCCGGCGTGTCTGCGGGTGACCACGAACCCCTCGGACTCCAGGGTCCGCAGCGCCTCGCGCACCGGCACGCGCGAGACGCCGTAGCGCCGCGCCAGAAGCTCCTCGGTGAGGCGGCTGCCGCGCTCGAAGACGCCCGAGACGATGTCCTCACGGATTGCCGTGCATACCGAGTGCGCGGGAATGCGCATGTCCGAACCTCCGCCTTAATCCCCGCGAAACGCGGCCGATCGAAGCCTGCACCGTGACTCTATTGCAATCTGAGTGAATTTCCGATGGCGTACCGGAATTCGCACATATCTTTTGCCTGCGGAGCCGGCGGGCCGGAGGGTTTCGGGTGATATGCCGAAGCCCCGGCACGGGGCCGGGGCTTCGGGGTGATCGGGGGGCGGCCGGAGGTGTTCTGCAGCGGTCGGACGACGCGGACCCGGGGCTGGACGTCCGGGGCTGGACGTCCGGGGCTGGACGTCCGGGGCCGCGCGGGTCAGACCGTGACGCGCGGGTCAGACCGTGAGGCCGTGGGCCCGCAGATACGCCACGGGGTCCATGTCGGAGCCGTACTCCGGTCCGGTGCGTGCCTCGAAGTGCAGGTGCGGGCCGGTCGCGTTGCCGGTGGCGCCGGAGAGGCCGATCCGCTCCCCCGACGAGACGCGTTGGCCGGCCTGGACGCCGATCGAGGAGAGGTGGCCGTACTGGGTGTACGTGCCGTCCGCCATCCGCAGCACGATGTTGTTGCCGTACGCGCCGCCCCAGCCGGCTTCGACGACCGTGCCCGCGCCCACGGCGAGGACGGGGGTACCCGTGGCGGCATGGAAGTCGACGCCGGAGTGGCTGCCGGAGGACCACAGGGAGCCGCTCGACTGGTAACCGGTACTGATGTACGAGCCCGCGATGGGCAGGTGGAAGGAGTTCAGCCGCTTGCGCTCGGCGGCGCGCGCGGCGCGCGCCTTCGCCTCACGGGCTTCCCTGACTCGTACGGCGGCCTCGGCCTTGGCCTTCGCTTCGGCCTTCGCCCTGGCCTCGGCCACACGGTGCTGGGCCTCCGCCTGGTCGGCGATCCGGTCCGCGATGGAGTCGCCGAGCGTCACGGCCTCGATGAGGCCGGTCGTACGGGGCGACGGGACGGGCGAACCGGCGGCGAGGGCCGGGGAGGCGGTCGCAGCGACGACGCCGGTCGCGGCGAGGGCGGCGACGCCGGCGAACCGGGCGGTGGTGCGCGTCAGACGGCCCGGGGCACGATGGGTCCCGGTGGCACGGGTGAACGCCATGAAGGGGCGGGTCCTTTCCTTCCTTCTCGCCTACCGGGTTAGCTGACGGGTTCGGAGCAGGAAGGTCTCCTACGGGCGTTCGCGCCTCTCACGAGACGCGGGTGCCCGATTCACCCCAGGGACTTCACGGGTCCCCGGCTCCCCAGGCTCGCGCCTGACGGGGACTCGGCGATGACTGTCCGGCACCGCGAGTGCGGCACACAGTCGGCGGACAGCCGGATCGACGCTAGGCCGCGGCGCTTTCGATCACCAAACGGACAGTGGGTTTTGTAGCGCATCCCACAGGGCAGACAGGCACGCTTCCGGCAAAGGGGACAAACAGCGCGGCCCCGGCGAGATCTCCCCGCCGGGGCCGCGCTGCCGGGCCTGCCCGGTCGTGTGGTTGACGGCCGGTCAGCCGTTCACGATCGTCACATCGCCGATGTCCAGGGCGCGGACGGGCTCGGCGATCTGCGACGCGTCGCCCACCAGGATCGTCACCAGCCGGTCCACCGGGAAGGCGTTGACCACCGCGGCGGTCGCCTCGACCGTGCCGGTCTCGGCGAGCCGGGCGTACAGGTGGGCCTGGAAGTCGTCGGGCAACTGCTGCTCGACCTGGTCGGCGAGGGTCGCCGCGACCGAGGCGGCCGTCTCGAACTTCAGCGGGGCGACCCCCACGAGGTTCTGCACGGCGGTCTCGCGCTCGGCGTCCGTCAGCCCGTCCGCCGCGAGGGTCCGCAGGACCTTCCAGAGGTCGTCGAGCGCGGGGCCCGTGGACTCGGTGTCCACCGAGCCGCTGATGGCCAGCATCGCCGCACCGGCCGGGCCGGAGTCCGGACCGCCTGCGGTGGAGCGGAGCACCTGGGCGAACGCGCGTACGCCGTAGGTGTAGCCCTTCTCCTCGCGCAGGACCCGGTCGAGCCGCGAGGTGAGCGTGCCGCCGAGGCAGTACGTCCCGAGGACCTGGGCGGGCCAGACACTGTCGTGCCGGTCCGCGCCGATGCGGCCGATGAGCAGCTGCGTCTGCACGGCTCCCGGACGGTTGACGATGACCACGCGTCCGGTGTCGTCCGCGGTGATCGGCGCCACCGGGCGGGGGC
This sequence comes from Streptomyces sp. NPDC002690, assembly GCF_053592415.1. Lineage (NCBI taxonomy): Bacteria > Bacillati > Actinomycetota > Actinomycetes > Kitasatosporales > Streptomycetaceae > Streptomyces > Streptomyces sp. NPDC002690. The sequence goes on from NZ_JBSFVR010000016.1 coordinate 15,684, forward strand.
TGCCGGCGTTGCCCGACCAGTCGCCGAGGGTGTCGGCGAGGAGGGCGTCCAGGTCGATGCCGGTGAGGTCGCCGACGACGACCGCGACCGCCGTGGCGGGGCGGACGTGGGCGTCGTAGAAGGCGCGGACGGCGGCGGCGTCGATCCGCCGCACGGTGTCCTCGGTGCCCAGACGCGGGCGCGACATCCGGGCGGTGGCCGGGAACAGTTCCTTGGAGAGCTGCTTGGCCGCGCGGCGCGCGGGGTTGGCCTGCTCGTGCGGGATCTCGTCCAGGCGGTTGCCCACCAGGCGCTCGATCTCGCTGTCGGCGAAGGCGGGGGCCCGCAGCGCCTCGGCGACCAGGCCGAGCGCCTTGGCCAGCCGGGAGGCGGGCACCTCCAGCGAGACCCGGACGCCGGGATGGTCGGCGTGCGCGTCGAGCGTGGCGCCGCAGCGCTCCAGCTCGGCGGCGAACTCCTCGGCGCTGCGCTTGTCGGTTCCCTCGGAGAGGGCGCGCGCCATGATGGTGGCGACGCCGTCCAGGCCCTCGGGTTCCGCGTCGAGCGGCGCTTCGAGGTGGATCTCGACCGCGACGACCTGCTGGCCGGGGCGGTGGCTGCGGAGCACGGTCAGCCCGTTGGGCAGGGTGCCGCGCTCGGGTGCCGGGAACGCCCAGGGGCGTGCGGTTCCCGGGGTGGGCTGCGGGTGGAAGTCCATGGCTACTCCAGTCACGGCGGCGTCGCTCACTTGCCGGCCTCCTCGTCGGCGTCGGTGTCCGCGCCGTCCTCGGCAGCGGTCCCGTCGTCCGGCTCGGCCGGTTCGACCGGTTCGTAGACCAGTACGGCACGGTTGTCGGGGCGCAGCGTGGCCGCGGCGACCGCCCGTACCTCGTCGGCGGTGATGTCGAGGACGCGCCCGACGGCCGTCAGCGCGAGCTGCGGGTCGCCGAACAGCACCGCGAAGCGGCAGAGTTCGTCGGCGCGGCCGGAGACCGTACCGAGACGGTCGAGCCACTCGCGCTCCAACTGGGCCTGCGCGCGCTCCATTTCCTCGGGCGTCGGGCCCTCGGCGGCAAACCGCTCCAGCTCCTCGTCGACCGCGGTCTCGATGCTCTCGACCTCCACGCCGCCGGACGTCTTGACGTCCAGCCAGCCCAGCGAGGGCGCTCCGGCCAGCCGCAGCAGCCCGAATCCGGCGGCCACCGCCGTACGGTCGCGGCGGACCAGGCGGTTGTGCAGCCGGGACGACTCGCCGCCGCCGAGGACGGTCAGGGCCAGGTCGGCGGCGTCCGCCTCACGGGTGCCGTCGTGCGGCAGCCGGTACGCGGCCATCAGCGCGCGGGCCGGGACCTCCTCGTGGACCACTTCGCGCAGCTGCCCGCCGATGGTGCCGGGGAGGGAGCCGTCGCGCGGGGGCTTCTTCCCGTCGTGGGACGGAATGGAGCCGAAGTACTTCTCGATCCAGGCGAGGGTCTCCTCGGGGTCGATGTCACCGACCACCGAGAGCACCGCGTTGTTGGGCGCGTAGTACGTACGGAAGAACGCCTGGGCGTCCTCCAGCGTCGCCGCGTCCAGGTCCGCCATGGAGCCGATCGGCGTGTGGTGGTACGGGTGGCCCTCCGGGTAGGCGAGCGCGGTGAGCCGCTCGAACGCGGTGCCGTACGGGACGTTGTCGTACCGCTGGCGGCGCTCGTTCTTGACGACGTCCCGCTGGTTCTCCATGGACTCTTCGTCGAGCGCGGCGAGCAGCGAGCCCATCCGGTCGGCTTCGAGCCAGAGGGCGAGCTCCAGCTGGTGGGTCGGCATGGTCTCGAAGTAGTTGGTGCGCTCGAAACTCGTCGTGCCGTTGAGCGACCCGCCCGCGCCTTGGACGAGTTCGAAGTGGCCGTTCCCCTTGACCTGCTTCGAGCCCTGGAACATCAGGTGCTCGAAGAGGTGCGCGAGACCGGTGCGCCCCTCCACCTCGTGTCGGGAGCCGACGTCGTACCAGAGGCAGACTGCGGCGACCGGGGTCAGGTGGTCTTCGGAGAGCACCACGCGCAGGCCATTGGCCAGACGGTGCTCGGTCGCTGTCAGGCCGCCGGAGCCGGCCTGTGCGGTGGCCGTGTGACCCATGGGCATGTACGTCCCTTCGATCGCGGTACTGGACTTTCTGCCAGACCTGCCACTGTAAGCAAGCGCACGGGTACCTGGCGAAGTTCCCGTTCCTTCGATGTTGTGCTCGTTGGTAGTTCTTGACGACTGATGTTGACGCGTGATGCCGAAACCTGCGCACCGGGGGTCGGCCCGGGCGTGGGTCCGGGCGTGGGTCCGCCTCCCGGCACGGCGACGCCCCGGGCGCCGGTCCAGTTCCCCGCACGGGTCCGGTCCTCCTCCCCGCACGGGTCCGGTTCAGCTTCCGGCACGGCGGCGCTCCTGCCTCCGGCACGGCCGGGGAACCCCCGGAAACGGGTGTCCCGGCGGGGTCCGGCGGGGCCTTTGGGACGGGTCGAGGTCGGCGCTGTCGGCGGGGCGGTCCACAATGGTCCGCGTCAGAACCTCAGGTTGCCCGACAGAATCTGTGAAGGAGTCGCAGCCGCGATGGCCCGCCGCAGCACGAAAACCCCGCCGCCGGACGACTTCGAGGAGAAGATCCTCGACATCGACGTCGTCGACGAAATGCAGGGCTCCTTCCTCGAGTACGCGTACTCGGTGATCTACTCCCGGGCCCTGCCCGACGCGCGCGACGGCATGAAGCCGGTGCACCGCCGCATCGTGTCCCAGATGAACGAGATGGGACTGCGCCCCGACCGCGGGTACGTCAAGTGTGCCCGCGTGGTCGGCGAGGTCATGGGTAAGCTGCACCCGCACGGGGACGCGTCGATCTACGACGCCCTGGTGCGCATGGCGCAGCCGTTCTCCATGCGTCTCCCGCTCGTGGACGGACACGGCAACTTCGGTTCCCTCGGCAACGACGACCCGCCGGCCGCCATGCGGTACACCGAGTGCCGGATGGCCGACGCCACGTCCCTCATGACGGAGTCGATCGACGAGGACACCGTCGATTTCCAGTCGAACTACGACGGCCAGGAGCAAGAGCCCGTCGTCCTCCCGGCCGCCTACCCGAACCTGCTGGTCAACGGCGCGTCCGGGATCGCGGTCGGCATGGCGACCAACATGCCGCCGCACAACCTCGGTGAGGTCGTCGCCGCCGCGCGCCACCTCATCCGGTACCCGAACGCCGACCTCGAAGCGCTGATGCGGTTCGTCCCCGGTCCCGACCTGCCGACCGGTGGCCGGATCGTGGGCCTGAGCGGCATCAAGGACGCCTACGCCGCCGGCCGGGGCACGTTCAAGATCCGGGCGACGGTCGCCGTGGAGAACGTCACCCCGCGCCGCAAGGGCCTCGTCGTCACCGAACTGCCCTTCACGGTCGGTCCGGAGAAGGTCATCTCCAAAATCAAGGACCTGGTCTCGTCGAAGAAGCTCCAGGGCATCGCCGACGTCAAGGACCTCACCGACCGTTCGCACGGACTGCGCCTGGTCATCGAGGTGAAGAACGGCTTCGTGCCGGAGGCCGTTCTGGAGCAGCTCTACAAACTGACGCCGATGGAGGAGTCCTTCGGCATCAACAACGTCGCGCTCGTCGACGGCCAGCCGCTCACCCTGGGACTCAAGGAACTCCTGGAGGTCTATCTCGACCACCGCTTCGAGGTCGTACGGCGGCGCAGCGAGTTCCGCCGCACCAAGCGGCGCGACCGGCTGCACCTGGTGGAAGGGCTGCTCGTCGCCCTCGTCGACATCGACGAGGTCATCCGGCTCATCCGGGACAGCGACAACTCGGCGCAGGCGAAGGAGCGCCTGATGGAGCGCTTCTCGCTGAGCGAGATCCAGACGCAGTACATCCTGGACACCCCGCTGCGCCGGCTGACCCGGTTCGACCGGATCGAGCTGGAGAGCGAGCGCGACCGGCTCAGCTCCGAGATCGAGGCGCTGACCGCGATCCTGGAGTCCGACACCGAGCTGCGCAAGCTCGTCTCCTCCGAACTGGCCGCGGTGGCGAAGAAGTTCGGCACCGACCGGCGCACGGTGCTGCTGGAGTCGGCCGGCTCGCAGGTCTCCGCCGTACCGTTGCAGGTGGCGGACGACCCGTGCCGGGTGCTGCTCTCGTCCACGGGCCTGCTGGCCCGGACGGCCAACGCCGACCCGGTGGCCGAGGACGAGGACTCCAAGCGCGCGAAGCACGACGTGATCGTGTCCGCCGTACCGGCGACCGCGCGCGGCGAGGTGGGGGCGGTGACCTCCACGGGGCGGCTGTTGCGCGTCGCGGTGATCGATCTGCCCCAGTTGCCGGACACCCACGCGGCGCCCAACCTCTCGGGCGGAGCTCCGGTGGCGGAGTTCCTCTCGCTGGACGAGGGCGAGGAGCTGATCTGCCTGACCACGCTCGACGAGACGTCGCAGGGCCTGGCGATCGGCACCCTCCAGGGGGTGGTGAAGCGCGTCGTGCCGGACTATCCGGCCAACAAGGACGAGCTGGAGGTCATCTCCCTGAAGGAGGGCGACCGGATCGTCGGCGCCGTGGAGCTGCGTACGGGCGAGGAGGACCTCGTCTTCATCTCATCCGACGCGCAGTTGCTGCGGTATCCGGCGGCCCAGGTGCGTCCGCAGGGGCGTCCGGCCGGCGGCATGGCCGGGATCAAGCTCTCGGACGGCGCGGAGGTGCTGTCCTTCTCCGCGGTCGAACCGGCCGCGGACGCGGCGGTGTTCACGGTGGCCGGCTCGCACGGCACGCTGGACGACTCGGTGCTCACGTCGAAGCTCACGCCGTTCGACCAGTACCCGCGCAAGGGCCGGGCCACCGGCGGGGTGCGGTGCCAGCGGTTCCTCAAGGGTGAGGACGTGCTGGTCTTCGCCTGGGCCGGTCCCCTGCCCGCCCGGGCCGCACAACAGAACGGCACACCCGCGCGACTGCCGGAACCCGACCCGCGCCGTGACGGTTCGGGCATCCCGCTGACCGACCCGGTCGCCTCGATCGCGGGTCCGGTGTAGCGCCGGCCGGGTCGTACGGAGACGGGCGCGCGGCGGGGCGGGCCCCGTCGCCCCGTTTTCCGTACGACTCCGAGCGGCCGGGCGATGTCCGGCGCGCCGAGGCCCGTCGGGGTGCGGCGGCAAGGTGCGGTGCGTCGCACGCCTCCTGCCGCGGAGATCTGACGGGGTGTGATGTCGGGGGTGTGGTGGGATGGTCAGATCCGCTTCCCTGACCTGCTGGGAGTCCTCCTCCATGCCCGTGTACTCGTCGCTGGCCCACGCCCTGGCCGATGCCTTGGTCGGTGTCCTGTGGTTCATCGAGGGCAGCGAAGACGAGCAGATGGATCCGGACGACGCCGTCCAGGTCTTGGAGGGGGTCGCCCAACTGGTAGGAAAGTTGTCGAGCGAGCAGCGGAGCGAGTTGACCGACCTGCTGAGGGCGATGGCCGAAGCAGAGCCGGCCCCCGGGCGAAGAGCCTTCCTGGAAGGGTTCCCGGAGGGTTTCGGGCTCCTTGACGAGACGGTCGAACCCGCGATGCACGAGTAGAGCAGGACGCATTCGCCAAAGAGGCGGAGCCGGCCCGGCCGGGCATCCGGTGGGTACGCGCCTGGCCCTTCCATGAAGCGCTCGTGCGCCGCGGCGTCCCGATATTCCGGATGGCCCCCGTAACTCTCCTGCAGACCTGTTCGGAACGATGCCCGGGCGGACTTCGACCTCGCCCCACCCCTCGGTGTCGGCCCGTTGCGGATCGGTATGACCCAGGCAATGGCCAGCACTGCGCTGGACCCGCTCCGCGACCTCTCCCGCCTCTCCGAGTCCGACCGGCCGGGGCGGCACGTCTTCCGTCCCAGCGGTCTGATGATCGACGAACCGGCGTCATACGTCGCCGCCGGCCTGCTCCTGGGCTTCTGGCGCCCGTTCACGGCGGACGACGAGCCGAAGACTTGTCCCGTAAATGATGGTGGAGGCAGGCACGACACGGCGCAGTGGCAAGATGACGGCTTCGACGCCCCGAGAGGTCATCCTCGTGCCCACGCCCGCCGACTACCTCGCACTGGCACATGCCGAGAAGGACAGCGTCGTGCTGCAGTGTCTCGCGCAATGTCCGTACCCCTTCGTCTGGCAGGCCCTGGCTGCCAATCCCCACACCCCGCCCGTCGCCCTGCAGGAGCTGAGCACGGCCCGAGACAGCGTCTGGAACGACAACAGGCTCCTTTGTCTGCTGGCGAAACATCCCGGCGCGAACCCCGTCGCTCTTCGAGCTGTCCTCGGTGCCGTTGCAGCGAAGCTCGAAGAGGGCGAACGGCCCTACGCCGCCGTGCTGGCTCTCGCAGACCGGCTGGAACTTGAAGCGGACGAGGTGAGGCAGCTCGGCAACCTCCGTGGCGCCTCTGCCCGTCTACGCCACCTGCTCAGCCGGCGGTTGAGCCTTCGCACCTGAGCTGTCTCTCTGGTCATGAGTGAGATGATCTTGTTGCGGCTGGTGTGATTACGGCGTCGGAGCCCTCTTGGACAGCCCCTTTCACCGGGTTGAGTCAGCGGCGGTTCGGGAAGCTCGTGGCGGTTTTGCGGCGTCAGGGCGCGGATGCGGTCCGCAGGGGCCGGCCGTGGAGCCTGTCATGGGAGGATCGGACACTGCTGGTCGCGGCGTACTGGCGCACGAATCTGACCATGCGGCAGCTTGCTCCGCTGTTCGGGGTCTCCAAGTCGGCTGCGGACCGGATCATCGATCACCTCGGGCCGATGCTCGCCCTCCAGCCCCGCAAGCCCTTCGCGAAGGACACGGTGCTGATCCTGGACGGCACCCTGGTGCCCACCCGTGACCACACCGTCGCTGAGCAGTCGAAGAACTACCGGTACTCCACCAACCACCAGGTGGTCATCGACGCCGACACCCGCCTCGTCGTGGTGGTCGGCCGGCCCTTGCCCGGCAACCGCGACGACTGCAAGGCGTGGGAGGAGTCCGGGGCGAAGGCCGCCGTCGGCACGACGACGACCATCGCCGACGGCGGCTGTCCCGGCACCGGGCTCGTGATGCCGCACCGGTACCGAAAGGGCGAGGAGCTGCCTGGCTGGAAGCAGGCCCACAACAAGTCCCATAAGCAGGTCCGCGCCCGCGTCGCACACTTTCGCTCGCATGAAGACTTGGAAGGTTCTCCGCGACTGCCGTCTCAAAGGCGACGGCGTCCACGACGCCATGCTCGGCATCCCACGGATGTACAACCTCGCCCTCGCCGGACAGACCACCCGCCGTGCAGCAGTCCACCATGCCCGAGGTCGCTCAGAGAGCATTTACGGGACAACGCCGAGGAAGAACAGGGCTACTTCTTCAACTCGGTCCTGCCGGCACACCCGGCTCTTACGACACCCCTGCTCAGGCGGTGGAGCGGCTTCGGCAGGGCTCGTGACGGACCAACAGGATTCCGGCACGACGCGTCTGAGCGAAGAGGCCGAAGCCGGACCGGGCGCAGAGTTGGCGCTGCGTCATGTTGAAGCGAGCGAAGCAGCCTCGGGCTGAGGGACACCGGCGGGGCCCGGGGTGGGCGGCATCCGTCACCACGAGACGGCAGGGCTGCCCACGGCCCGCTCTGGCTGTCGAGACGGCGGCGGGCGGTCAGGCGTCAGGATCGACCTCGGGGTGCGTGAACCGCACGGGCTTTCCCAGCGACCGGGCGTAGACGATTTCGGCCCGAGTGCTGTCTCCGATGTAGTCGCCGACCACGAGCGCCTCGTCGGCGAGCCGGATCTTCGCCCGGTGCAGATCGTCGAGACGAGCCTTCAGCGCCTCGGCCTCGACGGGATCGGACCAGAGTTCGTGCGGCGACTTCAGGTCGCAGCCCGGTTTGACGACGATCCTCCCGGCTCTGGTCTCCCGTAGATCGGCCTCGTTCATCTCGGCCATGAAGCGGGTGGAGCCGCAGATCACGACGATGCGCGGGAGACCCGACGACTCCTTCGCATCGGCGAGCCTCTCCTCCGGGGTGAGCCGTCGTGGGTACGACATTGGTTTCCTCCTGGTGGTGCGGGCCCGAGGCGTGCCCGCGTAGACGGGAACAGGGGCATCCGACAGCTCCCGACTCAAGCACCTCACCGTCGTCGGGAGCAGGGTCAACGCCAACGATCGCCGACGGCGCCGACCGGGTCACCGGCGGTGCAGGAATCTCCGGACGTCGTCATACCCGTCGAGAGCCCGACCGTCCACGTCCGCCGCGTCCGCTTCAGCACGCGCCGCCAACGACGTCGCCAGCGCGAGGGCATCGCCGCCGAGACGGCCGAAGCGGCGAGCGGTATGGCCCAGGCACAGGCCCGCCAGCCCGAGGAGCGGGCTGCCCGACACGGCGCGCGTCCCCACCTCCGTGCACCAGTGCTCCACGAACTCCCGATCGCCGTCACCCAACGCGATTCCGACCAGGGCCTCCGCCGCTTCGTCCTCGTGCGAGCGGTCACGCAGGGCCCTCTCCAACGTCTCGGCCACCACCTCGTGAGGCCGCGCGCGAGGGTTCTCGAAGCTCAGGTGAGAAGGCATCCCGCGAGAGTACGTCCCCCGCACGATCCGTACTCCACCAGTAAGAGCGGGGCGAACGCCCCCGAATGCAGCCTGGCCGCCCTGGAACGAAGGTAAGAGTCTTCCCCGAGCACGCGGACGTGCCCGGTGTGCGGGCGGCCGGTCCGGGGCGGTTGGCACCCCACCCCGTGTGCGGACAGCCTCTAGTGCAGGTCCGGTCCGGCAGGTGCGTCGTCTTCTCCGACAGGCCCGTCGGCTTCTTCCACGGGCCTGTCGGTTCCACCGGCGGGCCCGTCGGTGGCGACGTAGCGCAGGACCCCCCACATGGCGCGCTCCAGATCGTCCGCGTCCAGCGGTTCGGCCTCCGGTTCGGCCTCCGGTTCGGCCTTCGGTGCGGCCTCCGGTGCGCCGCCCGGGCCGGTGCCGCCGGGGCCCGTGGCGCCCGGGCCGGGTGTCCGGCACTCCTCCAGTTCCCGCAGGAGCGCCTCCCCGTCGAATCCCGAACCGATCAGTACGAGCTGGGTGAGCCTCGGCTCGTCGCGGACCCATGGACGCGGGACGAACCGGAGGAACCGGCCCACCGCGTGCAGCAGGTAGGTGTTGCGGGGATCGGCCGCGCCGAAGTCCACGAAGCCCTTGATCCGGTACAGGCCCTCGGGCCGCGAGTCGAGGAACCTCATGAACCGGCGGGGGTCCAGCGGCGTTCCGGTGGAGAGCTCGACGCTCTGGTACGCGGCGTGGGGATGGGCTCCGCCATGGTTCCCCGTACCGCCGTCGTGGTCCGCCTCCCCCGCCAGCAGGTCTTCGAAGGTGAGCTGGCGGGCCGCCGTCCGTTCGCCGTCGGGACGGAGCGCGGGGTCGAAGAGCAGCGACGGATCGATCCTTCCGTGTTCGGTGGAGACGACTGCGGCGCGGTCGGTCAGCGAGGTGACCGAGGCGTACAGCCGGTCGTGCTCGGCGTCGTCGATCCGGTCGGTCTTGTTGAGGACGACCAGGTCGGCGACGGCCAAGTGCCGGTCGGTCTCCGGGTGTCGCTCCCGGGTGCGCTCGAACTCGGCCGCGTCGACGACCTCGACCAGTCCTCCGTAGACGATCCTCGGGTTCTCGCTCGCCAGCAGCATCCGCACGAGCTCCTGTGGCTCGGCGAGTCCGCTGGCCTCGATCACGATCAGATCGAGGCGGACGGCGGGCCGCGTCAGGGTCTCCAGGTAGGAGTCCAGCTCGCCGGCGTCCACCGCGCAGCACAGGCAGCCGTTGCCCAGGGAGACCGTCGAGCCGACCTGTCCGGAGACCGTCATGGCGTCGATCTCGATGGCCCCGAAGTCGTTCACGATCACGCCGATCCGGTTTCCGGCGCGGTTGTGGAGCAGGTGGTTCAGCAGGGTTGTCTTGCCCGAGCCGAGAAAGCCCGCGAGCACGATGACCGGGATCTGTGGGATGCGGGCATCACGCGGTGCGGCCGGAGCGGGCAAGACGGACCATCCTCACGGAGTACGGAGGCAGCGGCGGCACCACGTCAGGGTGCCGGGACCGGCTGCGGCGGAGGCGTCCCGACATAGCGGGCCGCCGGTCGGATGATCTTCGAGTCCGCCGCCTGCTCCAGGATATTGGCACTCCAGCCGACCACCCGCGCCGCACAGAAGGTGGGCGTGAACATGGTCCGGGGAAGCCCGCAGAGCTCCATCACGACGCCGGCGTAGAACTCCACGTTGGTGTGCAGCTCACGGCCCGGCTTCAGTTCGGCGAGTATGGCCTCCACCTGACGCTCCACCTCGACGGCGAAGTCCACGAGCGGGCCGCCGAAGCCCTGGGCGATGTCCCTCAGCATCCGCGAACGCGGATCCTCGGTGCGGTAGACGGGGTGGCCGAAGCCCATGATCCGTCCGCCGGAGAGGACTTGCTCGCGGATCCAGCCGTCGATGCGGTCCGGGGTACCGATCGCGTCCAGCGTGTCGAGCGCGCGGCTCGGCGCGCCACCGTGCAGGGGGCCGGAGAGCGCGCCGACCGCCGCGACCAGACAGGCGGCCATGTCGGCACCGGTGGAGGCGACGACCCTCGCGGTGAAGGTGGACGCGTTGAACCCGTGGTCGACGGTGGAGATGAGGTAGCGCTCGACGGCCCGCGCGCGGACCGCGTCGGGTACCTCGCCGGTGAGCATGTAGAGGTAGTTGGCGGCGTGTGGCAGGTCGTCGCGCGGTTCGACCGGTTCAAGTCCTTCACCCAGCCGGTGCAGCGCGGTCAACAGGGTGGGCACCGCCGCGCAGACGGCGAGCGCGTCCTCACGGCGGCGCCCCGGCTCGATGTCGTACAGCGGGCGGTAGCCGGCCGAGGCGCCCAGCAGGGAGAGCGCGGTACGCAGCCCAGCGAGCGGGCCGGAGACGGCTCCGGCGCGGGCGATGGCGGGCAGCGCCGCGCGGACCTCGTCCGGGAGGTGGCGCAGCTCGGCGATGCGCGCGGAGAACGCGGCGCGGGCCGGCGCGTCGGGCAGCTCACCGTGGAACATCAGGTACCAGACGTCCTCGAAGCTCCGGGTCCGCGCCAGTTCGACCGCCGAGTACTGGCGGTAGTGGTAGAAGCCCTCGGTACCTCGGACGTCACCCAGGACGGTGTCGGTGACGACGACACCCGCGAGGCCGCGGGGAACGCCGGTCGGGGCGGGGCTGTGGGTCTTGGTCGGCATCGCCGTCTCCTCTTCGGATCTTCTTCTCGGCCACGGTCTCGGCTCCCGGGCTATTGATTCGACTATCCATGCTTGATTGAGTGGACGTCAATATTGATTGAATCAATATGTAGGGGAGTGGATACGGTGAGCACATGACGGATCAGGGAGCGCGTGACTTCGGCACCGGGACCACCGAGCGGCTCAGTACGCGTGAGACGGCCGCCCTGCTCGGCGTGAAACCGGAGACGGTGTACGCCTACGTCAGCCGCGGCCAGCTCAGCAGCGTCCGCGCGGCCGGGGGGCGAGGGAGCACGTTCGACGCCGACGAGGTCCGGGCGCTCGCCCGGCGCACGGGCCGGCGCGACTCCCTGCCGGCGGGCGGGGCGGATCTGGTGTTCCGTACCGGCATCACCCTCATCGACCAGGACCGCTTCTACTACCGGGGCGTCGACGCGGGCGAACTCGCGCTGAACCACGGCTACGAGGAAGTCGCCGAATGGCTCTGGACCGGCGAACTCAGGCCGGGTGTCCGTTTCTCCGCTCCGGTACAAGCCCTGACCGCGGCGCGCCGGGCCGTCGCCGCACTGCCCGCGCACAGCGGGACGACGGACCGGCTGCGGGTCGCCGTCATCGCGGCGGCGGCTGCCGACCCACTGCGGTTCGACCTCTCCCCCGTCTCGGTCCTGGACACGGCGCGCGGCCTGATCCCGACCCTGGTGGACGCTCTGCGGCCGGCCGCGGGCACGCCCGGCGGCACGGTCCGGGCTTCTGCGGCTCCCACCGGGGACGGCCCCTCCGGCGACAGCACCGCGGGCGACTGGCGCACCGGTGCGGGCCCAGCCGGTGCGGGCCCAGCCGACCTCGGCATCGCGGCGCGGTTGTGGCCCGCGCTCACCACGCGTCCCGCCGACGCCGCGTCACTCGCCGCGCTGGACACCGCACTCGCGCTGTTGATCGACCACGACCTCGCGGCGTCCACCCTCGCCGTCCGGGTGGCGGCCTCCGCGCACGCTCATCCGTACGCCGTGGTCTCGGCGGGACTCGGGGCCCTGGAAGGACCACTGCACGGCGCGGCCAGCGGGCTCGCCCACCGGATGCTCCGGGAGGTCGTGGAACGGGGCGGCGCCGCACCGGTCGTCGCCGACCACCTGCGCACCGGAAGGCGGATCCCCGGGCTCGGCCACCGGCTCTACACCGGCGAAGACCCCCGGGCTCGGGTCCTGTTCACCCTGCTGGAGGACGTGCCGGAGGCCGCGTCGGCTCTCGCCGCGGCGCGGGACGTGGTGTCGACCGCCGCCCGGCACGTACCTCTGCACGCCAACGTCGATCTGGCGCTGGCCGTTCTGTCGGTCTCCACGGGCATGCCGGCGGAGGCGGGCGAGACCGTGTTCGCGGTGGCCCGCACGGCGGGCTGGATCGCGCACGCCCTGGAGGAGTACGCGGAACGGCCTCTGCGTCTGCGCCCCCGCGGCCAGTACACCGGGCCTCCCCCGCCGCAGGCGCTGCCCTCCCCGGTCGCTCCCTCGACCGGTTCCCCGAGCGCCGAGAGCGGCTCCGGCAACGCAAGATAGCGACAGATCAGCGCGAATTCTCGCGCGGCGGCGGAGCAGTCGATCCGCGCACCACCAGTTCCGGCTCGAAGAGCAGCTCGTCGGAGGGCACCGTCTTGCCCCCGATCTGCACGGACAGCAGCTCGACGGCCGCCCGCCCCATGGCCTCGATGGGCTGACGAACGGTCGTCAGGGGCGGTTCGGTGCAGTTCATGAAGGCGGAGTCGTCGTACCCGACCACCGACACGTCGTGCGGCACGGAGAGCCCCCGGCGGCGGACCGCGCGGACCGCGCCGAGCGCGAGCGGGTCGCTGCCGCAGATGATGCCGGTGACATCCTGGTCCAGCAGCCGGGAGGCCGCGGCCTGACCGCCCTCCAGCGAGAACATGGCCCGCGCGACGTGTTCGTCCGGGATCGTCGCCCCGTACTCACGGGCCAACTGCCGTGCGGCGTCGAGCTTGCGCTGGGAGGGCACGTGGTCGGCGGGGCCGAGAACCAGGCCGATCCGCTCGTGGCCGAGGGAGGCGAGATGCCGCCACGCCTGCTCGACCGCGACGGAGTCGTCGCAGGAGACTCCCGGGAAGCCGAGTTCGGCGATGGCCGCGTTGATCAGGACGACGGGGATGCGACGGTCGGCGAGCACCTTGTAGTGGTCGTGGGCGGCGTCCGCCTGGTGGTAGAGGCCACCGGCGAAGACCACGCCGGACACCTGCTGCTGGAGCAGCAGATCCACGTAGTCCGCCTCGGAGACCCCACCCTTGGTCTGCGTACAGAGCACGGGCGTGAGCCCTTGCTGGGCGAGGGCGCCGCCGACCACTTCGGCGAACGCCGGGAAGATGGGGTTCTGGAGCTCGGGAAGAACGAGCCCGACCAGCCTGGCCCGTTCGCCCCGCAACTGGGTCGGCCGCTCGTAGCCGAGGACGTCCAGCGCGGAGAGCACCGCCTGCCGGGTGGCGTCCGAGACACCTGGCTTACCGTTCAGGACCCGGCTGACCGTGGCCTCACTGACCCCAACCTTCTGTGCCACCTGAGCAAGTCGTCGCGTCATGAACGCAAGATTAGCGCAAGGAACGCAAACTGATTGCGTGCCCGCCAAAACCTCCGTCGTACTCGTACCACCCCGACCGCTGGCGGAGCCCGCCGGCCGTTGTCGGACCCGGGCCAGCCGTTGCCGGAACGCGTCGGCCGTTGTCGGACCCGCGCCGGCCGTTGCCGGAACGCGTCGGCCGTTGCCGGAACGCGTCGGCCGTTGTCGGAGCACTCCGGCCGTTGTTGGAACGCGTCGGCTCCGGCCGCCGGACCGCGTCGCGACTGTCAGACCGCCCCGGCTCCGGTCAGCGACCTGACCTCCATCTCGGCGTGCTTGTCCTCGTCGGGCGACTGTGCCGAGGTCACCGTGCCGATCCACCCCGCGAGGAATCCGAGCGGAATGGAGACGAGACCGGGATTCTCCAGCGGGAAGAGCTGAAAGTCGACCCCTGGGAAGAGGGAGGCGGGCGAGCCGGAGACGACGGGCGAGAGCAGTACGAGCACCAGTGCCGGAATCAGTCCTCCGTACACGGCCCAGACGGCACCACGGGTGGTGAAGTTCTTCCAGAAGAGCGAGTAGAGCAGCGCCGGAAGGTTGGCTGAGGCCGCCACCGCGAAGGCCAGCCCGACGAGGAAGGCCACATTGAGGTCCTGGGCGAGCAGGCCAAGCCCGATGGCGACCGCCCCGATCCCGACGGCGGCCACCCGGGCCACCGCGACCTCCCCGAACGGCTTGCCACCGGGGCGGCGGAGCGAGGCGTAGAGGTCGTGGGCGACCGAGGCCGAGGAAGCGAGGGTGATTCCCGCGACCACGGCCAGGATCGTGGCGAAGGCGACGGCGGCGACCACGGCGAAGAGAATCGTTCCGCCCGTGGCCCCCTCTCCGCCGCCCAGCGCCAGCGCCAGCAGGGGAACCGCGGTGTTCCCGGCCTCACTGGAGGACCGGACCGCGGTCGGTCCGACAAGTGCCGCCGCACCGAAGCCGAGGACGATCGTCATCAGGTAGAAGCTGCCGATCAGCCCGATCGACCAGACGACGGACCGCCGGGCCGCACGGGCCGTCGGCACCGTGTAGAAGCGGGACAGGATGTGCGGCAGCCCGGCCGTACCGAGGACCAGCGCCAGTCCGAGGCTGATGAAGTCGAAGCGTGCCGTCCAGCTGCCGCCGTACTTGAGGCCCGGCGCGAGGAATCCCTTTCCGTGACCGCTGCGTTCGGCCGCGGTGCTGAGCAGTGCGTTGACATCACCGTGGAACCGGACCAGGACGGCCACGGTGAGGGCGATCGTGCCGGCCATGAGGAGGACGGCCTTGACGATCTGGATCCAGGTGGTGGCCCGCATGCCGCCGAAGGAAACGTAGACCACCATGAGCGCTCCGACCCCGACCACGGTCCAGGAGCGGGTGGCGCCGCTGGTGCCGCCGAGGAGCATCGCGACCAGGCTGCCGGCGCCGACCATCTGCGCGACGAGGTACAGCACGGAGACGGTCACCGACGACGTGCCGACCGCCGTGCGCACGGGGCGCTCCGCCATACGTGCGGCCACCACGTCGGCGAGGGTGAACCGACCGCAGTTGCGCACGAGTTCGGCCACCAGGAGCAAAACGACCAGCCAGGCGACGAGAAACCCGACCGAGTACAGCATCCCGTCGTAGCCGAAGAGGGCGATGAGCCCGGAGATACCGAGGAACGAGGCGGCCGACATGTAGTCACCGGCGATGGCGAAACCGTTCTCCAGGGGAGAGAACAGCCTGCCCCCGGCGTAGAACTCCTCGGCGGATCCCTGACGCGTGCGTCCGACCCAGGTGGTGATGCCGAGGGTGACGGCGATGAACGCGCTGAACAGCACCAACGCGAGCGTCTGATGGTCCCCGCTCAACGCTCGACACCTCTCGTCAGCTCCTGGGTCTCCCAGCGCAGTTCCAGCGCCACCCGGTCCCGGCGGAGCCGCGCGTGCCGTGCGTACGCCCAGGTCAGCAGGAAGGTGGTGAGGAACTGCCCGAGCCCGGCGACCATGGCGACATTCACCGCTCCCGCCACCGGACGGGCCATCAGCCCGGGTGCCCCGGTGGCCGCGACCACGTACGCGAGGTACCAGAGAAGGAACGCGACGGTCGCCGGAATGACGAACCTCCGGTACCGGCGGCGCACTTCGCGGAATGCCTCGCTCCGCTGGACCTCCCGGTAGATGTCGGCAGCGCTGTGGCCGCTCCGCGGAGCCCCGGGGGCGGGCGGCGCATCGGGCGCCGCTCTCCCCGTACCGTCCTGCTCGCCCCATCCGGGGGCCGGTTCGTCGTACCACGGCTCATCGAGCCGCGTCACCGCCTCCGTCCGCCCTGCTTCCTTCTCCACCGAACAACTCCCTTGTCCGCGAACCTTTTCGGCCGCTCAGCCAAGAGTGTCCGGACAGGGTGGACCTCGGTTGCAGCATGCACCGCTTTCACCTGTTCAGGTGATATCCGTACCAGGTGCCCGTGCGAGCCCATGTACGTATGCGTAGCGAACCGCCTGCGCCCGGTCCCGCACCCCCGTCTTGGCGAACAGGTTGTTGATGTGCGTTTTCACCGTGGCCGGGGAAACGTGCAGTCGGCGCGAGATCTCGGCGTTGCTGAGCCCCTCGGCGATGAGCGCCAGCACCTCCGCCTCGCGGGGGGTGAGCCCGTCCGGAAGCCCCTGCGTCTGGCCTTGGCCGTGGCCGCGAACTTGACCGAACGCCGGTGGGGGAAAAGCAGCTTCGCCGGCCATGTGATCGAGCAGACGTCGCTGCACGGCGGGTGAGAGACCCGCGTCGCCGGACAGCACGGCTGAAATGGCCTGCACGATCTCCTCACCGCTCGCGTCCTTGGTGAGAAAGCCACGCGCGCCCGCGCGCAACGCCGCGAAGAGCGAATCATCGTCGTCGAAGGTGGTGAGCACCACCACCTGGGTACCGGGGTACTGCCGACGAACGCGCCCGGTCGCCTCCACGCCGTCGCAGCGCGGCATCCGCAGGTCCATCAGGACCACGTCCGGCGCGTGCTCCGCGACGAGCGCCACCGCCTCGTCACCGTCCCTGGCCGCCCCGACCACATCGACGCCCAGCAGCCCGAGCAGCATCACGATGCCCTCGCGGACAGCCGACTGGTCGTCGGCGACCACCACCCGCGCGCTCACGTCGGCACCCGCAGAATCACCACGAACCCCTCCTCACTCGGCCCCGCCTCCAGCGCCCCGCCGAGTACCTCGGCACGCTCCCGCATTCCGGTCAGACCGTAGCCCGGCCCGCCGGTCATCAGCTCCTCGTCCGGCACCCCTCCCCCGGTGTCCCGCACCTCCAGGACCACCGTGTCCGGCAGGTATTCCAGCCGTACCCGAACATGCGCTCCGGGGGCATGCTTGCGCACATTGGTGACGGCCTCCTGAGCAACCCGCCGCACCGCCTGGGACGCCCCGGCAGACAGGGGGCGCCTGGGTCCGTCGATGCTCAGCTCCACCGGCCCGGTGGAAACCAGCTTCCGCAGGAAGTCCTCGACCGGCGTCATCTCGCCCCGAAGAGCGGAAAGCGCCTGCCGGGTCTCGGTCAGTCCGTCCCGGGCCATGGAACGGGCCGAGACGACCCTTTCCAGGACCTCGTCACGGAAGGCGCCGGCAGGTTCACGCTCGATCAGCAGCCGGGCCGCCTCCAAGTGCACCATCTGCGCCGACAGGCTGTGCGCGAGCACGTCGTGGATCTCCCGGGCGATCCTGGAGCGTTCGTCCAAGGCGGCCCTTTCCGTCTCCGCCGCCCTGGCGGCACGCTCCTGTGCCAGCAGTCGCTGAGCGCTGCCGCGCGCCTCCGCGTCCAGCCTGATCACATGGCCGCCCAGACACAGTCCAGCCGTCGTCAGCAGCGTGGTCATCCATCCGCCGCCGGCCAGAGCCGCGTAGGACGCCAGGGCGATCGCCGCCGCCGGGACGGCCGCGCGGAGCGGGAGCCTCGCCATGGCGAGGACGGTGCCGCCGCACCACAGGGTGGTGGCGAGCGCCGTCGCGCCAGCCGCGTACGCGGCGAGTGCCAGTCCCGTCAGGAGAAGCAGCAGAGCCAGAGACGGCCACAGCCGCTGCGACAGCGTGAACCGGTGGTACCAGCGCGCCACCTTGACGCAGCAGGCCATCACCGCGAGCGCGACGGGGAGGGTGGCCGGGCCGCGACGGCCGTCTTCCAGCGTCGCCCAGAGCAGCCCTGCCGCGACCAGGGCCCAGATCAGAAGGGACAGGGCGGACCGGGCGGGTGCCCTCGGTACGCGTGTGAGCGCCTCACGGGATGGCCACGAGGTCCAGATGGCCCCGGCCCCGGTCATGGAAGGTCCTTTCCCGTCACCGGAGTCACCGAATGTATCCCGTCGCCGGAGCGGGTCGCGGCGTGATGCGGAGCGTCGCCGACCGACGACACCGCCGCGAGGTGCGGCTCCAGGCCCCGCGAGCCCGGCCTGATCCGGAGAGGCGCCTCCAAGCGCTGGGACAGGACCGCTCCTCGCACCAGCAAGGTGACGGCCAGAGCGAGCAGGAGACCGTCGGCGCCCTGTGCCACCCCCATGGCAGCCCCGGCGGCCCAGAGGGCGGCACGCAGCGCCAGACCGCCCGCCCAGACGAACGCCGTGGCGCGGGTGCCTCTGGACCACGGGACGCCGTCCGGCTCCCGCCAGACCCGGGTCGTCCATCCCCATCCTGCACCGAGGAGGAGCCCGACCATCAGCTCGGCTGCGAGCACTCCCGCCGACAGTGCCTCGTGCCGAGCGTCCAGCAGGGCCCCGCCCCGCAGCGCAAGCACCGCCAGGATTCCCGGAAGGAGCCACCAGCGAGCCGGCAGCGGCCGTGCCGAGAACTGACGCAGCAGCGTCCAGCCGGCGACGGCGACGATCACAAGAACACTGACAACGCCGGACATGGCACCCTCCGGGGAGCGGGAAGATCTGACGCCTCCGACGCTACGGACGGAGGGCGGCCGACGGATCGGCCCCCGGGTTGATCACGGGTGGAGAACGCCTCTCCACCCACAGGTGGAGAGGCGCACAGCACGGAGATGTGCCGAACGGCTCAGGCGTCGATGCGCGAGCGGTCCAGCGTCGCCGCCGAGCTCGTGATGAACTCCTTGCGGGGCGCGACCTCGTTGCCCATCAGCAGGTCGAAGACCTTCTCCGCCGACTCCAGGTCGCCGATGTTGATCCGTCGCAGGGTCCTGAACCGGGGATCCATCGTGGTCTCGGCCAGCTGGTCGGCGTCCATCTCGCCCAGGCCCTTGTACCGCTGGATGGAGTCCTTGAAGCGGACGTTCTTGCGCCGCAGGTCCACCAGCGTCTGGCGCAGTTCGCCGTCCGAGTACGTGTAGATGTACTTGTCCTGGCCCTTCTTCGGCTGGACCAGCTCGATGCGGTGCAGCGGAGGCACCGCGGCGAAGACTCGGCCCGCTTCCACCATCGGTCGCATGTACCGCTGGAAGAGAGTGAGCAGCAGGATGCGGATGTGCGCGCCGTCGACGTCGGCGTCCACCAGCAGAACGATCTTGCCGTAGCGGGCAGCGTCGATGTCGAAGGTCCGGCCCGACCCCGCCCCTATGACCTGGATGATCGCCCCGCATTCGGCGTTCTTCAGCATGTCCGAGACGGACGCCTTCTGCACGTTCAGGATCTTGCCGCGGATGGGCAGCAGCGCCTGGAACTCGCTGTTGCGCGCGAGCTTGGCCGTACCGAGGGCCGAGTCCCCCTCGACGATGAAGAGCTCGCTGCGCTCCACGTCGTCACTGCGGCAGTCGGCCAGCTTCGCGGGCAGGGACGAGGACTCCAGGGCCGTCTTACGACGCTGGGCGTCCTTGTGCTGGCGCGCGGCAATGCGGGTGCGAGCGGCTGCCACGGCCTTGTCGAGCACCGCCCGGGCCTGCGCCTTGGCGTCACGCCTGGTCGACGTCAGGAACGCCTTGAGCTCCTTGGCCACCACGTTGGCCACGATCCGGTTGGCGGCCGAGGTGCCGAGCACCTCCTTGGTCTGCCCCTCGAACTGGGGCTCGGCGAGCCGGACGGTGACGACCGCCGTGAGGCCCTCCAGGGCGTCGTCCTTGACGACGTCGTCCTCGGCGACCCGGAGCAGCTTGGCCGAACGCAGCGACTCATTGACCGTACGGGTCAGCGAGCGCTCGAATCCGGCCACGTGGGTGCCGCCCTTGGGGGTGGCGATGATGTTCACGAAGGACTTGACCACCGTGTCGTAGCCGGTGCCCCAGCGCAGCGCGATGTCGACGCCCAGCTCCCGGGTGACCTCCGTGGGGGTCATGTGCCCACGCTCGTCCAGAACCGGAACCGTCTCCTTGAACGTGCCCTGCCCGGTCAGTCGCTGCACGTCGCAGACGGCCTTGTCCTGGGCGAGGTACTCGCAGAACTCGCTGATGCCACCGTCGAAGCGGAACGTCTCCTCCGTCTTGCCCTCACCGTTCAGGCCACGCTCGTCGCGCACGACGATGGTGAGTCCGTTCACGAGGAAGGCCGTCTGGCGGGCGCGCTGGTACAGCGTCTCGAGGTCGAGCTTGGCGTCCTTGAGGAAGATCTGCCGGTCCGCCCAGTACCTGATCCTGGTACCGGTGCGAGCCTTGGGCACCCGCTTGGTCTTGCGGAGCCCGTTGGCCGGGTCGAAGGGGCTGTCCGGCCCCTGCTCGACGAACGCACCCGGCACTCCGCGCCGGAAGCTGATGGAGTGGGTGGAGCTGTTCCGGTCGACTTCGACGTCGAGGCGCGCGGAGAGCGCGTTGACGACCGAGGCACCGACGCCGTGGAGACCTCCGGAGGCGGCGTACGAGCCGCCACCGAACTTGCCGCCGGCGTGGAGCTTGGTCATGACGACCTCCACGCCGGAGAGCCCGGTCTTGGGCTCGACGTCGACGGGGATGCCACGCCCGTTGTCGCGGACCTCGACCGAGGAGTCGTCGTGGAGGATCACTTCGATGTGGTCGCAGTACCCTCCGAGGGCTTCGTCTACCGAGTTGTCGATGATCTCCCAGAGGCAGTGCATGAGGCCGCGGCTGTCGGTCGACCCGATGTACATGCCGGGGCGCTTACGGACAGCCTCCAGCCCTTCGAGGACGAGAAGGTGCCGCGCGGTGTAGTTGGAGCTGTCCCTGTCGACGACGCCGCCGGCTCCGGTCAGCAGCGCAGTGGACGGCACGGACGTATCGGCGGTCACGCGGTTCGCTCCTCGCTGAATTTCAATGGGGGCCCGTTTGGGTATGGGGCGCGGCCGTGGTGGCCGCTGAAAGCCTACCGAGGCCTGGTAGAGCGGTTGTCACGCCACCCTCGGGGAATCATCATGCTAGTCGAGCCCCTCCGTAGATCGCATGGATGTTCGATCATCCCTCGGAGTGACGTGCACATCACGTTCCTTTTGAGGCATGAACCATTTAGGCTCCGGGCACGTCCTCATGAACAACCGGCAAGCCAGCCGGAGGACCGACCCGACACCAGCAACGCGAAACCGTAGCGCTCCGCAATACGGCACATTCGCCGCCAACCGTCGGCAGCCCAGCCACCTGAAAAGAAGTTTTCGAAGAAATGCCACGAGCGGGAACGTTTTCGGCCTGGTTGGATGTTGACCCTGGTACGACAGCTCGTCGAGCTAGAGAAGAGGCGACGTGACTACTGTTCTGACCCCCGCGAGCCCGCTGACCGCAGCAGACCGCTGTGACCGTTGCGGCGCCCAGGCCTACCTGCGCGTCGTCCTCATCAGCGGCGGTGAACTGCTCTTCTGCGCCCACCACGGGCGCAAGTTCGAGCCGGAACTCAAGAAGATCGCCGCGGAAATACAGGATGAGACGGATCGGCTCACCGCCGTACAGGCCGGTGCCGCCGACGAGGCACAACACTGACACCTCGCATCCACGACGAGCGACGGGCCGGTCCCTGACCGTCCGACGGGCGGCTTCCCCGGTGTGGGGGAGGCCGCCCGTTCTCATGCGTTCTGGTCCGCCGTGGCGCGAACCGTGTGTCAAGGCGTGGGCCGAGGCGTGAGAGAGGTATCTCAGATCCTGCCGGCCGCCCAGGTGACCGCAGCGGATACCCGGGTGTATACCCCCGGGCTGTCCGCGCGTGCGCAGCCGTTGCCCCAGGAGACCAGACCGATGAGACGCCCGTCGACCACCAGTGGCCCTCCGCTGTCACCCTGGCACGCGTCGTAACCACCATCGGGGTTGCCGGCGCAGACCATCGAGGAGGCGTCGTACGTCCCGCGGGAGCCGCCCGGGTAGGCGACGCCGCACGCCTCGTTCGACAGGACCTGCACCGAGGCCGCCCGCAGCGTCGACGCGTACGTTCCGTACCCGGTCGTGTCCCCCCACCCGTAGACGAGCGCCTGCCCGCCCGCGAGGTAGGCCGCGTCACCTTCCCGGGCGACCGGAATCGAACTTTCTTCCGGCAGCGCTTCGGTCAGCGTCAGTACGGCGGCGTCACCCACGTTGGTGCTGGGGTCGTACGAGGGATTGATCCACGCCTCCCGCACAGGGATCTCCCGCCCTCCGGTGCCGCGCAGATCGCCCCGCCCCGCGATGATTCGCAGGTCGGGCACGTCGGCCACCTCACCTCCGAGCACGTCGGAGCCGAGGCAGTGGGCAGCGGTCAGCACCTTGGTGGGAGCGATCACCACCGCGCCGCAGAACTGCCCGCCGCGCGACTCCCCGAACAGGGCGCGGCTCGACAGAGCCACCACCCACGGGCTGTCCGCCACGCTGACGGGCTCTCCTCCGATGATGATGCTGTCGGTCGCGGCGGACGCCGGGGACCCGGCCGCCAGAGCGGCGGTCGCCGTCAGCGCCACCGCTCCGGTCAAGGCACGAGCGAACCTGTGGGACATGGACACTCCTGACTCCGAGGTGGATATCACCTACTCAGAGTCATTCAGTCCGAAGCGACCCGCACCCCCAAAGAGAACGGGCGGGGCCCGGAACCGTTCGGTTCTGGGCCCCGCCCGTTCTCTGCCGGGTCGACTTAGTCGAGGTAGTCGCGCAGGACCTGCGAACGCGACGGGTGGCGGAGCTTCGACATGGTCTTCGACTCGATCTGCCGGATGCGCTCACGCGTCACCCCGTAGACCTTGCCGATCTCGTCCAGCGTCTTCGGCTGACCGTCGGTGAGACCGAAGCGCATGGAGACCACGCCCGCCTCACGCTCGGAGAGGGTGTCGAGGACCGAGTGCAGCTGCTCCTGGAGGAGGGTGAAACTCACCGCGTCGGCCGGAACGACCGCCTCGGAGTCCTCGATCAGGTCACCGAACTCGCTGTCTCCATCCTCACCCAGCGGGGTGTGGAGGGAGATCGGCTCGCGCCCGTACTTCTGGACCTCGATGACCTTTTCGGGGGTCATGTCGAGTTCCTTGGCCAGCTCCTCCGGGGTGGGCTCACGGCCCAGGTCCTGGAGCATCTGACGCTGGACGCGCGCCAGCTTGTTGATGACCTCGACCATGTGTACCGGAATACGGATGGTGCGGGCCTGGTCGGCCATGGCGCGGGTGATCGCCTGGCGAATCCACCAGGTGGCGTACGTGGAGAACTTGTAGCCCTTGGTGTAGTCGAACTTCTCGACCGCGCGGATCAGACCGAGGTTGCCCTCCTGGATCAGGTCCAGGAAGAGCATGCCGCGACCGGTGTAGCGCTTGGCGAGCGAGACCACGAGACGGAGGTTGGCCTCCAGCAGGTGGTTCTTGGCCCGCCGTCCGTCCTCGGCGATGATCTCAAGCTCACGCTTGAGCTTCGGCGCGAGCTTGTCGGCGTTCGCCAGCTTGTCCTCGGCGAACAGACCCGCCTCGATCCGCTTGGCGAGCTCCACCTCCTGCTCGGCGTTGAGGAGGGGGACCTTACCGATCTGCTTCAGGTAGTCCTTGACCGGGTCGGCGGTGGCACCGGCGACGGCGACCTGCTGCGCGGGCGCGTCGTCCTCGTCGTCGTCGGAGAGGACGAAGCCCTTGTTCTCGCCCTCGGCCTCCTCGTCCTCGCCCTTGCCGACCTTGACGTCCTCGACCGCCTCGTCACCGTCGAGGAGGTCGTCGTCCTGCTTGCCGGACTTCTTGGCGGCGGTCTTCTTGGCCACCGTCTTCTTCACGGCGGTCTTCTTCACGGCGGCCTTCTTGGCCACCGCCTTCTTCGCGGGGATCGCACCGGACTCGCCGGACGCGTCCGCGCTGTCGACGGCCGGGGCGGCGGACGCCGCGACGGTCCTCGTCACAGTCGTCTTCGCCGCGACGGTCTTGGTGGCGGTGCGCTTGACCGGGCTCTTCGCTGCGACGCTCTTGCGGGCGCGCTTAGGCGACTCCGCGGCACTGACCATCAGCGTCACACCCTCTTCCTCGAGGATCTGATTGAGGCTGCGCAGAACATTCTTCCACTGGGTTGGCGGAATCTGGTCAGCCTCGAAGGCCCGACGCACGTCGTCGCCGGCGATCTGCCCATCAGCCTTTCCCCGCTCGATGAGCGCCGTGACGGACTCGGATTCGGCAATCTCCGGCGGGAGCGTACGGGATGTGCTGGCCGACACGAACAACCTCTCGGAACGATGGAAACGGCTTCCGGCCCCGCCCTGGAGGGCTGGAACCGACGTCCGTCGGCTGGAGTGTCGCCGACGGCGCGGGCTTGGCCTGGAACTGCACAGCACACCGAATGGCTGCTGTATTCCTTCCGCGGCGGTCACCTCTTAGGTCATCGCACTGCTTCGAGGAGTGTTACGCCCAATCCGCGTGGCCCGAGTCACACCTCATTTGCGACGAACCCTGCCAGGGACGACATCCCCCCACAATTGTGCCGCCGGACCGCACGGTCCGGCGGCACAGGGTGCGCCTTCCCCGGCCGTACCGCTCTCAGTGCTCGCGCGGAGCCGGAACCACTCGCTCCACCTCGGGGTGGACGACGACGAGGAGCTGACGCATGGCCGATTCGGCTCCGGCCTCATCACCCGCGGCGAGGGCGTCGGCGATCCTGGCGTGCTGACCGACCGACGCCTCGCTGGGTCGGTCACACCCGGTGACCGGACTGCCGGAGACATGGAGAGCGGCGGACACGATGCCGGAGAGGTGGTCCAGCATGCGGTTGCCCGCGGCCTGGATCAGCAGGGCATGGAACTCCGCGTCGGCACGGGAGAACGTGACTCCGTCTCCCTGCCCCAGCGCGTGTCCCATGATCTCGACCATGTCGCCGAGCCGCTGCTGCACGTCCTCCCGCCCGTGCCCGGCGGCGAGCCGCGCGGCGAGCGGCTCGATCGTCCACCGCAGCTCCGCCAGCTCGCGGCGCTGATCGTCGCGCTGAGGGCCGAAGGCGCGCCATTCGATGATGTCGGGGTCGAGCAGGTTCCAGTCACTCACCGGACGCACCCGGGTCCCGACGTTGGGGCGGGCACTGACCAGCCCCTTCGCCTCAAGGACACGCAGGGACTCGCGCACGACGGTGCGGGAGACCTCGAATCGCTGCCCGATCTCTTCGGGAACGAGCGGGCGGTCCGCGCCGAGGTCACCTGAAACGATCATCTGACCGAGCTGCTGGACGAGTTGACCGTGCAAGCCTCGGCCACGGCTGGCCGACCCCCGGCGGCCGGTGCGCCCCAGCTCGGATTCGGAGCCGCCCCAGGACCGCAGCGGCGCACGGTCGCCGGCCGGCTCCGAGTATGGGTAACGGTCGATATCGCCCGGGCCGGCGAGACCGGAATCGGCGGAGCGGGCGGTGGTCATCATGGTGTGCGCAAGGGTACTCACGCATCATTTGTCGGCGTGGCTCGCGCACCCCTTGAGGTCTTTGCTGAAAAGCACACGAAAGGGTGATCGTCGCCGACGCCGCAATTGACGCTTTATCGTCTCAATTCGGTCACCGAAAGCGGAGCTTGAGGTTCACCGTTCGGCCTGCGGCTCCACCGTGATCACCAACGCGCCCTGTTCCGCAAGGCGGTGCCCACGTAGGCGCAGATCAGAGCCGCCAGCGAGACGAGGAGCGCAAGGCCGACGGGCTGGGCCAGGATTCGGCCGGCCGCAAGCAGCCACCGGTCCGGTCCCGGCGGGATGTCGAGCCAGGCCAGTCCACGCAGGCGGGCGGGGAGGCCGGTCAGTGCGTGCGTGGCGGGACCGGCGAACACCTTTTGCAACAACGGCACCACGAGCACCGGGACGGCGAGCACTGCCGCCACTCCCGCGCCGGCCACCCTGAAGGTTCCCGCGGCGAGCAGGCCCGCCCAGGCACAACCGACCGCCAGAGCAGCCCAACTCACGGCCAGCAAAGTCGCGTTTCCTGGAATCGCGGCCGCCTCCTCTCCGTAGAGGAGGCGGAGCAACTGGATGTCGCAGACCACGACCAGGAGTGAGAGAACCGTCGCCGCCGCCCCGGTGACGAGCAGTTTCGCCACGAGCAGACCGAGCCGCCTCGGCACCGTCCCCCTGCTCGCCGCGAGAGCCGGGTAGCGGAATTCGTCGCCGTAGGAGAGTGCTCCCAACAGGCCCGCCCCGAGCGCCGCGGGAGGTAGCGGCAGCAGCGCCGGCCAGCCTGCGAGCAGATGCGCCTGCGAGGCTCCTCCGGTGCGCGCCAGCAGCACCGAGACCGCCGCCGACGCGATCAGAACCAATGCCATGATCAATGGCGTCGTCGTCACCCCCAGCATCCGCCTCACCTCGTACCGCATCGGGCGGATCGGACCCCGCGGAGGGCGCACGGTGATCGGCGGCGGCAGTTCCGAAAGCGCCGCAGCGGAGGCGAGCGCGGGCGCGGGAGGTGCGGGAGGGCCGGCGTCGCCGAGCTCGTCGGCGAGCCGGTGCAACGGAATGTCGTACCGGAACGCGGCGTCCCCGATCTCCGCGCAGCTGCTCCCGTACACCGAGATGCGGGCCCCCTCTTCGGCCACGACCTCCACGGACCGGCGCGCGTCCCGGGCTTCTCGGCCGACCACCGCCGCGAGCCGGGCGGCGTGCGGGGACTGCACGACGACGCGGGGGCGAAGTCTGGTGCGGGCGAAGTCGGCGACCTCCTGGTCGGCCACGAGCCTGCCGTCGCCGATGGTGACGACGCGGTCCGCCGAGCGGATGGCCTCCTTGGGGTCGCTGGTGGTCCACAGCACCGTGCCGCCTTGGGCCGCGTGTGCGCGCATCAGCCCGTACAGCCAGCCGCTCTCGTGGGAGGACAGCCCGTCGGTGGGATCGTCGAGCAGCAGCGTGTGCGGGTCACCCAACAGGGCTGCGGCGAGCCCCAGTCTGCGGTCCATACCGACGGAGAGCCCGCCGATGCGCTGGTCACCGAGCCCTGAGAGACCGACGACGTCGAGCATCTCGTCAGCGCGCGACAAGGGGGCCCCGGCAGCGGCGCAGAGCATGCGCAGCTGCCCCCGAGCGGTCCGCGCCGGGTGCCCCGGTACGTCTCCGAGGAGCACCCCGACTTCCCGCGGCGGGTGCCCGATCCGGTGCAGGGGGCGCCCCCTGAAGTAGGTGACTCCGCGCCCGGGGTCCAGTTCGAGCATGAGGCGCAGGGCCGTCGTCTTTCCGGCACCGGGTACGCCGAGGAGCGCGGTGACGCGGCCCGAACGGGCCTCGAAGGTGAGATCGTCCACCGCGGGCGGCAGGTCGCGGCGGCGGGCACTGGTCAGTCCGATGGCCTGGAGCATCGCTATCTCTCGCGGAAGGTGTGACCGCTCGGCGGCAGGGAGCGTGCGTACCTCAGCAACATAACGCGACATTTGCGACTTTTGGTGCAGCGAGAAGTCTACGAGTGTTCCGCGCTCACGGACTTAGGGAACCGCGGCTCCACCACGGAACCACTGTGGAGGCACCACGGAACCACCACGGACCACTGATCACGAGATCACTCACCCGCCGTCCCGACCGGCGGCCGGTTTCAGATTTCCGGCCTCAGCATGGGCGGATTGAGGACCGTCGCGGAACCCGCGCGGAACAACTGGGCGGGACGGCCGCCCTGTCGTGTGGTCGTGCCTCCGGAGGGCACCAGGAATCCTGGTGTGCCGGTGACCTTGCGGTGGAAGTTCCTGGGGTCGAGTACCACTCCCCACACGGCCTCGTAGACGCGGCGCAGCTCTCCGACCGTGAACTCCGGCGGGCAGAACGCGGTGGCGAGCGAGGAGTACTCGATCTTGGACCGGGCCCGCTCCACACCGTCCGCGAGAATGCGGGCGTGATCGAAAGCCAGTGGGGCGGGTGACTCCTCCTCGCTTTCCGTGTCACCGCCGACGGCGAGCAGGTCGTCAACAGGCGCCCAGCGCGCACTGTTGGCGTCGCCGCCCGCGCGGGGGGCGGGGAGGTCGGGCGCGAGCGCGAGGTGAGCCACACTGACGACCCGCATGCGCGGGTCACGGGACGGGGCGCCGTACGTGGCGAGCTGTTCGAGGTGGGCACCGTTACCCGCCGCGGGAACAGCCGGATCGTGCGCGCAGAGCCCTGTCTCCTCGACCAGTTCGCGGGCCGCCGCGGCACCCAGATCCTCGTCCGCACGGACGAACCCGCCGGGCAGAGCCCAGCAGCCCTGGAAGGGCGATTCCCCGCGGCGTACGACCAGCGCGCACAGTGCGTGGCGCTGCACTGTCAGCACGACCAGGTCGACCGTGACAGCGAAGGGCGGGAAAGTCGACGGGTCGTAGGACGGCATGCGGTGATCATAGTCGTCTCCCTGACGATAAACACTCCATTCCGCGGTGCCCGAAGGCGTGGTCGACCGGGACGGGTGCGAGGAAGGCCGCCCGATGCCCTGCTCGATGCCGAAAGGCGTACCGGAGGGTCGTGCGGTGTGGTGGTGGTGCGGTGCGGTCTCCCCCGTGGGACCACACCGCACCACCACCACACCGCACCGGGCCGACGCCGCTCACGCCTCGGAACCGAGCCGTGTGGTCGAGGACCGAAGCATGCGGCCGAGCCACTCCGGACCGAACCATGCGGAAGCCGCAACGGTCCGGAGAAGGGGCAGTACCGAGAAGGGGAGCCGCGCCACGACGGGCGTACGAAAACGCGGCCCTTCGGCGACGCGGCTCGGGGTCCTCGCTCAGCCGCTGGTTCCGTCCCTGTCCTCCTGCTGTCCGCGTGGCAGTCGCTCCCGGCGCCGGGCCCGCGCCGCCCCCGGGTTGGCCGGGGTGACGGGGCGGGTGCGACCGGCGGCCTTGCGGCTCCGTGTGGTGCCGGACGGCCCGGTTTGCGCACCGGACCTCACCCGGCCCGCCCCGCCGCGCCGGGTCGCCTCCGGCAGAGTGACACCTTCGCCGGCCGCGGACTTCAGAGCGGCCTCCTCCTCCCGCAGGCAACGCCGCAGCTTCTCCGGATCCACGCCTTCGTTGCACGCCTGATGGAGAAGCTGGGCGAACGCGTAGTCCGGGTCCGCCCGGAGAGCGAGCGAGAGAGCCACCCGCGCGCCGGGCTCGTCGCCGGTGGACCACGAGACCCAGGCGGCCAGGGCCAGCGGGGCGGCGGCGTGTTCCACGTACGGACCCACACAGCGCCGGGCGAGGGCACGCCACAGACGCAGTGCCGCGTGGGCCTCCGGACCCTCCATCCACCGGGCGGCGCGGTCCCGGGTCTCGCGGTCCTGGAGTCCCAGGATCACGGCGGCGGCCTCGTCATGGCTGATCAGGCCGTCGTCGCAGCAGTCGGCGGCACCCGCGGCCGACGGCACGGGCGTCTTGCCGACACGCTCCAGCAGGCCCCTCGCCAGATTCAGGGTCTCCTTGGCCACCTGGCTGCGCCCATGGGTGTCGAGAATGCGGGCCACCATCGCGGCACCCACCTCGTCCAGTGCGCGAAGCTGGTCCGGTGCGAGCGCACCGGACCAGGGCGTGAGCCGTTGCTCCAGCTCCCGGAGCGAACCCTTCACCTGGATCCCGGCATAGGCAGCGGCGGCGGCCATCACCGTGGTGCCCGGCAGGGCGAGTGGATTGCCCTCCTCCGGACAGCACCGGCCGTCCGGGCAACAGTAGGACCAATACCTGCCGTTGGAGATGCAGAGCGCTTCCAGCACAGGGACGTCGAGCGAACCGCAAGCGGTGCGCAGGAGTTGGGCGAAGGGCCTCATCCTCTCCTTGACCTCATGGGCGGCCTCCCCCGGGCCCGGGTCCTGGCACAGGAAGAGAACGATCGCGTCGGGTCGGTCACCTCGCCGCTCGCTTCCCGAGATCAGACAGTCCGCCAACTGGACCGCGACCGAACCCCACTCCGCCTCCGACTGCGGGATTCCATGGCGCAGTCGCCCCCCGAAGCGCCCGCGGCCGCCGTGCAGCGCCACGAGGACGACGCTGTCCGTCGGATGGAATCCCAGCAGATAGGGAAGTGCGTCGGCGAGGTCTGCGGGGCCACGCAGAGTGACCTGCTGAGTGTCGGCCGGGCCGGTGGATTCATGGTGCTTGTTCATGGGATGACCGTCCCGCACGACGCGATTTTCCGCGACCCCTGTGGATAACTCTTATCCACAGGCACCCAGCGTCACTGGCGCGTTGTCAGAGGGAGGGTTTCTCATGGGGACATGACCACTCGGAAACACATCGAAGCTCTCGGCACTCGACACCACGACCCGCTTTCCGCGCCTGCTCGCCGTCGGGACGGCCGTCTGTACCGGCGCTCCGCCCTCCGG
Source organism: Streptomyces sp. NPDC002690 (assembly GCF_053592415.1). NCBI lineage: Bacteria > Bacillati > Actinomycetota > Actinomycetes > Kitasatosporales > Streptomycetaceae > Streptomyces > Streptomyces sp. NPDC002690. The sequence continues at coordinate 45,995 of NZ_JBSFVR010000016.1, forward strand.
CCCCTCCTTCAACCCGGTGATAGCGTCCACCCGCCGACGGCGGCATTCGTGGCGGCCCGACGGGGAGAAGGGGTAACGGACTGTGGAAACACCGGAGAAGAACGGCTTTCGAAGCCGGAGGGTCCGTGTGGCCACGACGCTGAGGCGCAGGCCCCTGGTTCTCGCGGCCTTCGCCCTGCTGGCCCTGGCGACGGTCGGCTTCCAGAAGGCCGTGCCGCAGCCATGGTCCGCAGCGGCCCTCCCGGTCGGTTTCGTTCTCGCCGCCGTGGTCTTCTCCCTGGCGGCACCGCCGGGGAAATGACCCACCCCGGCCGGGCGGGCGGAAGTCGCTTGCGTGGAGACCCGGTGCGCCGTGACCAACCGTACGGAGACCCGTTACGCGGTGACGAAGTCCGCGAAGGCTCAGCCCGAGGTTGCCAGCACCAGCGGAAGAACCTGCTCGGCGCCTGCCTTGCGCAGCAGTCGCGCGGCGACCGCGAGGGTCCAGCCGGAGTCGGTGGAGTCGTCCACGAGCAGGACGGGCCCGGGCGACGCGGCCAGTGCGGCCGTCAGCTCGTCGGAGACGGTGAAGGCGCCCGACAGCGCTCGGACGCGCTGAGCGGAGTTGCTGCGCCGCACGGTGTGTTCCCCCTCCGGTCCGCTGTAGGTCAGGGTGCCCAGGAAGGGCAGACGACCGACGGTCGCGATTCCCTGGGCAAGGGAGCCGACCAACCGCGGGCGCGAGAGGGACGGCACCGCCACGACACCCACCGGTCGCGCGGAGGCATCCGGGGTGTTCGCCGCCCACCCCCCCGAGGAGCGCGCCCAGTCGGCGAGAACGTCGACCGCCGCGCGCAGAACATCGTCGGGGACGGGTACGTCCGGCGCGTTCTCGGCCAGCAGCGGGCGCAGCCGGTTGCCCCAGCCGATGTCCGAAAGCCGGCCCAGCGCCCGCCCGCTGGAGCACAGCTCCCTGGCCGGGATACGCCCCTTCAGGTCGATGCCCAGGGCGGCCAGACCGGTCGGCCACATCCGGCGCGGCTCGACCTCGACCCCTGGCCGGTCCAGTTCCTTCGCCGCGCCCGTGAGGGTCTCCGCCGATACGGAGGAGTCGGCCCAGTTTCCCGCGCAGTTGTCGCAGCGGCCGCACGCGGTCGCACCCTCGTCGTCCAGCTGTCGGCGCAGAAACTCCATCCGGCATCCGGACGTGCTCACGTAGTCGCGCATGGCCTGCTGCTCGGCCGCCCGCTGCCGCGCCACCCAGGCGTAGCGCTCGGCGTCGTACTCCCACGGGGCACCGGTGGCCGTCCAGCCACCCTTCACCCGCTTCACCGCACCGTCGACGTCCAGCACCTTCAGCATCGTCTCGAGCCTGCTGCGCCGGAGCTCGACCGACGTCTCCAGGGCGGGCACCGACAGCGGTCGCCCCGCGCCCTCCAGCGCCGCGAGAGTCTGCCGCACCTGGGTTTCGGGCGGGAAGGCCGTGTCGGCGAAGTAGCGCCAGATCGCTTCGTCCTCCTTGCCCGGCAGCAGCAGCACGTCCGCGTGGGCCACACCGCGGCCCGCGCGTCCCACCTGCTGGTAGTAGGCGATGGGAGAAGAGGGGGAGCCCAGGTGGACGACGAAACCCAGGTCCGGTTTGTCGAAACCCATGCCCAGGGCCGAGGTCGCGACCAGGGCCTTGACCCGGTTCTCCTGGAGGTCGGTCTCCGCCTGGAGCCGGTCGGCGTTCTCGGTGCGCCCGGTGTACGAGGCGACCGCGAAGCCCCGCTGCCGCAGGAAGGCGGTGGCCTCCTCGGCGGCGGCGACGGTGAGTGCGTAGATGATTCCGGAACCGGGCAGCTCGTCCAGGTGCTCGGCGAGCCAGCCCAGGCGGTGCGCGGCGTCCGGCAGTTGTACGACTCCGAGGCGCAGACTCTCCCGTTCCAGCGGCCCGCGCAGCACGAGCGCCTCACCCGCGCCCGTGCCGAGCTGGTCGGCTACGTCCGCGGTGACGCGCGCGTTGGCGGTCGCGGTGGTGGCCAGGACCGGTACCCCGGGGGCGAGCTCGGCGAGCATCGCCCGCAGGCGGCGGTAGTCCGGCCGGAAGTCGTGGCCCCAGTCGGAGATGCAATGCGCCTCGTCGACCACCAGGAGACCGGTCGTGGCGGCGAGTCGTGGCAGCACCTGATCACGGAAGTCGACGGAGTTGAGGCGCTCCGGACTGACGAGGAGGACGTCGGTCTCCCCGCGCTCGACCTCGCCGTAGATGGTCTCCCACTCTTCCGGGTTCGCCGAGTTGATGGTGCGCGCCTGGATGCCTGCCCGCGCCGCCGAGTCGACCTGATTGCGCATCAGGGCGAGCAGCGGCGAAACGATCACCGTGGGGCCCGCGCCGCGGCGGCGCAGCAGGGCTGTGGCGACGAAGTACACCGCCGACTTCCCCCAGCCGGTCCGCTGGACCACCAAGGCCCGGCGGCGGTCCTCCACCAGGGCCGACACCGCCTGCCACTGGTCCTCCCGCAGCCGCGCGGAGCCGCCCGGGTCACCGACCAGTTCGGCGAGAATGGCGTCTGCTTCGTTGCGGAGTTCCAGGGTGTCCATGCCCCCCATGCAACCCGATGGCCCGGCCGCACGGCCACCTCACGCAGGGTGACGACACTCGGTGCGGGAGACTCTCGTGTCCGGCGCGGTTCCGGGGTGTTCTTTCTGCGCCTGGCTGTTCGGAGGGGGCGGGAGGCGTCGTGGAGGCCCATCACGGGCAGGGATATCCGGGTCTTTCCGGTGGATATCCGTCAGGTGTTCCAATTGCTCGTTGCCGCCCGCCGATACGCCAGGGAGAATTGGAGTTGCCTCCCGCACGGTCACTTCACGGCCCGTATGGGCGTGCCCTCTGTCATCCTGCCCGCATCGTGGGCGCGTAACGAAGGGAGAACCGTGACCTTCGGATTCGCACCGTCCGCAGACACCTCACCGTGGGCGGCGTCCTCGATGCCGGCCGATTCCACCAGTCGGCTCGCCCGGATGCTGGAGCCCACCGAGTGGGCGTCGGCGGGCATACCCCTGCTGCGCAACCCCCGTGAGGTGGTCAGCGGGTTGCACGCCCGCCACCGTCCCACTCCGGCTACCGCCGTCGTGGCCGTCCTCGATCATGAGGAACGCCTGAACGCCAGCGCCTCCTTCGTCCGGCGCGGCTCCGCCGTCGCGGACGGTTGGGAGTTCCGCAACGCGCTCCTGTCCCACCTCCGCCGGGTCATTCCGCACGATCTCCGCCGCCGCACCCCGGCGCGTACCGCCGTGCTGCTCTACTGCCGCGAGGGAGACGAGCGCTGGACGGAGGAGGACGGCGCGTGGATGTGGGGGCTGCGGGACGCCTGCACCCTGCACGGGCTGCGCTGCGGTGCGTACATCACTCTGACCCGCGGCGGATGGCAGGTGCTGGGCGAGGGCAGGGGAGGCAGGCAGCCGAGTTCGCTGTCCACACCCGCGTCGCTCGCGGAGACCTTCGCCGCCGCCCCGGCCCCCCTCCGTACGGGGGGCGGAGCGTCCGAGGCGATGCTGCGCACGGCTGCTCGCTGAACCGGCGGACCGGGGTCCGGCCGCCCCGGGGGACGGCCGGGCCGGAGTTCCGGGCCGGACGTGCTGCCGGTCGGATCAGACGGTCGCGCCGAGAGCGGCGTTGATCGTCTGCGGGTCACCGCACACGATCAACAGGGTGCCGGCCCGCTCCCGCGCGAGGGACAGCTGCTTGGCCGCGTCACCGGCCAGCTCGCCGTTGACGGCGACGACCACGACCGGCCGGCCGCCGGCACGGCCGATCACCGACAGGTCCGCGAAGAACACGTCGTCGCCGGCTTCGTGCTGCGCCCAGTAGGAGACCTCGCCGAAGGAGAGCTCGTGCGTGGCCCACGGGTGCTGCTCGCCCGTGGTGAGCACGAGGACGTCGCCGGGGGCGCGGCCGTTGTCGAGCAACAGGTCGACGGCCTCTTCGGCGGCGTCGAGCGCCCCGGCGGAGGGGGCCGGGATCACCTGCAGCTGCGGCACGGAACGATTCTCCGCGCGTGCCGGCGGGCCGGGGACCGGGTTGGGGCGCTGCGCCGGCGGCGCAGGCCGTGCGGGTCCCGGGTGTCCGGGACGCGGTGTGGCCGCGGAACGCGGCCCAGGAACGGGACGGGGGGTCGACGCGGTGCGGCCTGTGGCCGGAACCGTACGGGGACCCTGAGCGCTCTCGTGAATCTGAGGCTCCTCGGGAGTGAGAGGCATGGATGGTTGTCTGTCGGATGCCGATACGCCTGGTGTCGGCAGGTGGGTGCGCAAGCGCGATCAGAAATCGAAGCCGAGCTGGCCCCCGCTTTCGAGTGCTGCCGCCTCGGCGGAGAAGCGGACCTTCTTCAGGTGCTGCCACCGCGGCAGCGCGTCGAGGTACGACCAGGACAGGCGGTGGTGGGGGGTGGGCCCCAGCTCCTCCAACGCGGCCCGGTGCGTCGGTGACGGGTATCCCGCGTTGGCCCCGAAGGCGAACTCCTCGAACTCTCCCGTGTCCGCGCCGAGTTCCGCCATCATCGTGTCCCGGTACACCTTGGCGATGACCGAGGCGGCGGCGACCGCGATGCAGGACTGGTCCCCCTTGATGACGGTGCGTACCCGCCAAGGGCTACCGAGGTAGTCGTGCTTGCCGTCGAGGATCACCGCGTCGGGGCGTACCGGCAATTCGTCCAGGGCGCGGACAGCGGCGAGACGCAGAGCGGCGGTCATCCCGAGCTCGTCGATCTCCTCGGGGGAGGCGTGGCCGAGGCCGTAGGCGGTGACCCAGTCACGCAGGACGGGCGCCAGCTCGGCCCGTCGCCGGGGCGTGATCAGCTTGGAGTCGGTGAGTCCCTCGGGAGGTCTTCGCAGACCGGTCACGGCCGCGCAGACGGTGACGGGACCTGCCCACGCTCCGCGTCCGACTTCGTCGACACCGGCGACGGTCCGGGCACCAGTGGTGGCACGGAGCGGCGGTGCCGCGCGGTTGTCCCTCGGGGGGTGGTCGGTAGGAGGTCGGGGATCGCGGCCGGGCTCCGGGGCCGGGCCGCTCGGGGA
>NZ_JBSFVR010000017.1:0-50456 GCF_053592415.1 Streptomyces sp. NPDC002690
CTCCAACGGCGGTTGCGACCTGATCGCGGAGTACGCGATGCTGCTGCCCGTCCGGGTCCTCGCCAGCGACGGCTCGCGCCCCCCGGAGGTACTCCGTGCGCCGCCCCACACTTCTCGGCCGCCTCGCGCGGCGGATCGGACGCCTCGCCGTCTCCGGTCTGCTCCTCGCAGCCGCCGGAACCACCGTCCTCACCCACCCGGCCGCCGCCGCCGGCCTGACACCGGTCACCGGCTTCGGCTCCAACCCGGGCAACCTGTCCATGTACACCTACGTCCCGGCGGGCCTTCCGTCCGGTGCGCCCCTCGTCGTCGCCCTGCACGGCTGCGCCCAGACCGCCAACGACTACTACGCCAACAGCGGTTGGACCAAGCTCGCCGACACCTACCACTTCGCCGTGGTGTTCCCGCAGACCAGCTCGGCCAACAACCAGCTCTCCTGCTTCACCTGGTTCAGCCCCTCCGACACCTCGCGCGGCCAGGGTGAGGCGGCCTCCCTCGCCCAGATGGTCACCAAGGCCGAGTCGCTGTACGGCTCGGACGCGGACCGGGTGTACGTCACCGGTCTGTCGGCCGGCGGCGGCATGGCGGCGAACATGCTCGCCGCGTACCCGGACGTGTTCGCGGGCGGCTCCGTCGCCTCCGGTCTGCCCGCGCAGTGCGCCACCAGCCAGACCGCCGCGTCCACCTGCCAGTACGGCAGCCTCAACCTCACCCCGGCCCAGTGGGGCGACAAGGTCCGCGCCCAGTACCCGGGTTACGCCGGACCGTGGCCGCGCGTCGCGATCTGGCAGGGGACGTCCGACTACACCGTCTATCCGGTCAACGCGACCGAGCTGCGCGACCAGTGGACCAACGTTCACGGCATCTCGCAGACCGCGTCCAGCACCACGACTCTCCCCGGCTCCACCACGCTGACCAGCTACGACGACGCCTCCGGGAAGCCCGCCGTGCAGCTCTACCAGATCAGCGGAATGGGCCACGGTCTCGCCGTGGACCCGGGCTCCGGCGCCGAACAGTGCGGTACGGCGGCCGCGTACTTCCTCGACACCATCTGCTCCAGCTACTACACGGCCAAGTTCTGGGGGCTCGACCAGCAGGGCGGCGGCGGAACCGACCCGGGCGAGGGCGGCGAGAAGCTGCCCGCACCGGCCGGACTCGCGGCCGGCACGACGACCGGCACCACGGTCCCGCTGACCTGGTCCGCCGTCCAGGGCGCGGCGTCGTACCGCGTCTACCGGGGTGGTACACAGGTCGGCACGCCCACCACGACCTCGTTCACGGACACCGGACTGACGTCGGCGACTTCGTACACGTACACCGTCGCCGCGGTCGCCGCCGACGGTACGGTCGGCACCTCCTCCGCGGCGGTCACCGCCACCACCTCGGGATACACCCCGACATGCACCACCGCCAGCAACTACGCCCACGTGACGGCGGGCCGGGCCCACACCAGCGGCGGGTACACCTACGCCAACGGTTCGAACCAGAACATGGGGCTGTACAACCTCTTCGTCACGCACACGCTGAAGCAGACGGCCGCGGGCACCTACGTCATCGCCGACTCCGGCTGCTGACCCCGCGCGCCCGTCCGGCCGACCCGCCCGGAGCCCGCGAGGCCCCAGAGGTCAGCCGGACGGGCGCGTCGCCCGCTCCAACTCCGCCAGGACGGAGCGGTACGGGTGCCCGGTGGCCCGGGTCATGCCGATCTCGCACATCCGGTTGGCGGAGACGTAGGCGTCGTGACTTCGGCCGTCGACTTCGGCGGCCTCCTTGGCCGTCGCCGAGTCGGTCAGCTCCTTGTGCAGCATCCCGCGGTCCCCGGCGAACCCGCAGCACTTCGCGTCGTCCGGCAGGAACACCTCCTCCGCGCACGCCCCGGCGAGCGTACGCAGCCGGTCGACCAGTTCCAGATGCTCCATCGAACATGTCGGGTGCACGACGGCCGACCCGGTCCTGCGCTCCACCGTGAGCCGGGGGAGCAGCTCGTCGGCGGCCCAGACGAGGGAGTCCACGACCGTCAACTCCCGGTGCAGGGAGCGGTTTTCACCGGTGAGGTACGGGACGATCTCCCGCGCGATGCCGAGGGTGCAGGAGGTGGCGTCGACCACCAGCGGCAGAGCGCCGCCGCCCGTCCAGCCCCACGCCGCCTCCACGACGCGGTTGGCCATCACGGCGTTGGCGGCGTCATACCCCTTGGAGTGCCAGATCGTCGCGCAACAGGTCCCGGCCACGTCGTCCGGAATCCACACCGGCTTGCCCGCGCGGGCGGAAAGGGCGACGAGGAAGTGCGCCAGTGACGGCTCCCGCTCCCCGGCCGGGCCGGCGAAGATGCGGTTCACGCAGGCCGGGAAGTACACCGCGTGCGCCCCTGCGCGCACGGTGGGCGGCAGCCTGCGGGAGGCCGCCGGCGGGATCTCGGGCAGCCATTCGGGCACCAGGTCCGGGCGGACCGCCTTGCGGGCGAGCCGGGTCACCGCCGTCAGCAGCGGGTCCCGCATCCGGTCTCCGAGCCCGTCCGCCGCTGCTACGGCCAGACGGGCGACGGACTCCACCACCCGGAAGTGCCGAGCCGTCAGCGTCGCGATCCGCTCCTCACGGGGCGAATGCCGCAGCGAGCGGAAACCCTTCATCATCGCGCCGGTGTCGATGCCGACCGGGCACGCCAGCATGCAGGTGGAGTCGCCCGCGCAGGTGTCGACCGCGTCGTAGCCGTACGCGTCGAGCAGGGCGTCCTCGACGGGGGAGCCGTCGGGCTGGCGCAGCATCTCCCGCCGCAGCACGATCCGCTGGCGCGGGGTGGTGGTGAGGTCCTGGCTGGGGCAGGTGGGTTCGCAGAAGCCGCACTCGATGCACGGGTCCGCGACCGCCTCCACGGAGGGGATCGTCTTCAGACCGCGCAGATGCGCCCGGGGATCTCGGTCGAGGACCACCCGGGGTGCCAGCACCCCGTCCGGATCGATCAGTCTCTTCGTACGCCACATCAGCTCGGTCGCCCGAGGGCCCCATTCGCGCTCCAGGAAGGGGGCGATGTTGCGGCCGGTGGCGTGCTCGGCCTTCAGCGAACCGTCGAACCGGTCCACCACCAGCGTGCAGAACTCGTCCATGAACGCGGCGTACCGCTCGACGTCGGAGGGGACACCCGCGTCGAAGGCGAGGAGGAAGTGGAGGTTGCCGTGGGCCGCGTGACCGGCCACCGCCGCGTCGAAGCCGTGGCGCGCCTGGAGTTCCAGCAGCGCCTCGCAGGCCTCCGCAAGCCGGGACGGCGGGACCGCGAAGTCCTCCGTGATCAGTGTGGTGCCGGCCGGGCGCGAGCCGCCCACGGCCGTCACGAAGGCCTTGCGGGCCTTCCAGTACCCGTTGATCGTCCCCGGGTCGCGGGTGAACGCGTTGGTGACCGACGCCGCCGGGGCGACCAGGGGGAGCCCCGCCACCACCTCGGCCGCCGCGCGCTCGTACGCCTCCTGGGCCGCCTCGTCGGGGGCCCGGAACTCGACCAGCAGGGCCGTCGTCTCCCGGGGGAGCGCCGACCAGTCGGCGGGCACGCCCCGCACGCTGACCGAGGCGCGCAGGGTGTTGCCGTCCATCAGCTCCACGGCGAGCGCTCCCGCCGCGTTGAACAGCGGTACGGCGGTGGCGGCGGCGGTCAGTGAGGGGAAGAAGAGCAGCGCCGTGGAGGTCCGCCGGTCGAGCGGCAGCGTGTCGAAGACGATCTCCGAGAGAAAGCCGAAGGTGCCCTCGGAGCCGACCATCAGCCCGCGCAGGATCTCCACCGGCGTCGCACCGTCCAGGAACGCGTCCAGCCGGTAGCCGTTGGTGTTCTTGATCTCGTACTTGGCGCGGATGCGCGCGGTCAGTGCCTCGTCCGCCCCGATCTCCGCCTTCAGCGCCATCAGGCCCGCGCAGAGGTGGGGCTCCGCGTGCGCGAGGAGCTCGTCGGCGGCCGGGTCGGCGGTGTCGACCATCGTGCCGCCCGGCAGGACGAAGGAGAGGGAGGAGACCGTCCGGTAGGAGTTCCGGGTGGTGCCGGCGGTCATCCCGGAGGCGTTGTTGGCGACGACACCGCCGACCGTGCAGGCGATGGCACTGGCCGGGTCGGGGCCGAGCACCCGGCCGTACCGGGCAAGGGTGGCGTTGGCCCGGGCGATCGTGGTGCCGGGGCGGATCCTTGCCCGCGCGCCGCCGTCCAGGACCGTCACTCCGGACCAGTGGCGGCGGACGTCGACCAGGATGTCCTCGCCCTGGGCCTGGCCGTTCAGACTGGTGCCGGCGGCCCGGAAGACGACGTTCCGCCCTTTGCCGTGCGCGTACGACAGCACCGCCGAGACGTCGTCCACGTCCTCGGCGACCACCACGACCCGGGGCAGGAAGCGGTACGGGCTGGCGTCCGAGGCGTACTTCACCAGGTCGGAGACCTTCCAGAGCACCTTCCCCGCCCCCAGCAGAGCGGTCAGCTCCGAGCGCAGAGGCTCGGGGGTGCCCGCCGCACTCCGGTCGGAGACGCGGTCGGGGGCCGCCCCGCGTGTCCCGCCCGGGCGGAGGGCCTCCGGGTCCGGCTCCAGCAGCGGCATCCGGGGCATCCCTTCGAACGGCCGGACACGGTCCTCCCGTGTCCGGGTACGGCGACGGCTGGGCAGCGACGGGGATCAGTGCCGACACCGCTCGGCGCCGACGAATCCGCGTCGACACGGCTCGGCGCCGACGAATCAGCAGCGACGCCCCGGCGCCGACGAATCAGCAGCGACGCCCCGGCAGTCCGTCGACCAAGGCGGTCAGCAGCCCGCCGAGCACCTCGCGCTGTTCGGCGGTCAACGGTGCCAGGATCTCCTCCGCGGCGGCTCGGCGCGCGTCGCGCAGCGACCCGAGGGTGGCCCGGCCCGTGTCGGTGATCTCGATGCGGACCACGCGACGGTTCGCCGGATCGGGCGCCCTGCGCACCTGGCCGACCGACTCCAGACCGTCCACCAGGCTGGTCACGGCACGCGGGACGACCTCCAGCCGCTGGGCGAGATCGGCCATCCGGGGTGCGGAGTCGTACATCGCGACCGCGCGCAGCAGACGGAACTGCGCGGGCGTGATGCCGATCGGCTCCAGCTGGCGGCTCTGGATGCGGTTGAGCCGGCGGGTGAGCCGCAGGAGCTGCTCGGCGAGGTGGCCGTCCGATTCGGGGGAGTCCATGCCGGAACAATATCAGGACCTGGTTCATTGTGAGTATAGGTAACAGTGAGGTACGCTCTTCGTGGTTCGGAATCGCCGCCCTGTGGTGGCGCCCGTCCCGCCCTCGCTCGCCTGCTCGCCCGTCCGTGTGTCCGGGGACCTACGGACGGCCGTCCCTCCGCTCCCGCGGAGGCCGGGTCCGCGCCCGCCGGTACGCCACGCGGGGGCCGCCCGTCCCTCTGTGCGCGCCCTCCCCTCCCTCCGTACCGCCGCACCCCCGTGAAGGAGCCCATGAAACCCGACGGACCCACCTGGACGCCCCCGCCCAAGGACGGCAGTCAGCCGCCCGCCGAAGTGGGCCGCATCCTCCGCCTTTTCCGCCCCTACCGAGGCCGTCTCGCGCTGGTCGGGCTGCTGGTCGGCGCCTCCTCGCTGGTGTCGGTCGCCTCCCCCTTCCTGCTCCGCGAGATCCTCGACACCGCCATACCGCAGGGGCGCACCGGCCTGCTCACACTGCTGGCGCTCGGGATGATCGCCACCGCCGTGATGAACAGTGTCTTCGGCGTCCTCCAGACCCTGATCTCGACCACGGTCGGCCAGCGCGTCATGCACGACCTGCGCACCGGCGTCTACACGCAGCTCCAGCGCATGCCCCTGGCCTTCTTCACCAGGACGCGTACCGGTGAGGTGCAGTCCCGCATCGCCAACGACATCGGCGGGATGCAGGCGACCGTCACCTCCACCGCCACGTCCCTGGTCTCGAATCTGACCGCCGTCGTCGCCACCGTCGTCGCGATGATCGCGCTCGACTGGCGGCTCACCCTCGTCTCGCTGCTCCTGATGCCCGTCTTCGTCTGGATCAGCCGCCGTGTCGGAAGCGAGCGGAAGAAGATCACCACTCAGCGGCAGCGCCAGATGGCCGCGATGGCGGCGACCGTCACCGAATCCCTCTCCGTCAGCGGCATCCTGCTCGGCCGCACGATGGGTCGTTCCGACTCGCTGATCAAGGGCTTCGCGGAGGAGTCGGAGCAGCTGGTGGACCTGGAGGTCCGCGCCAACATGGCGGGACGCTGGCGTATGTCGACCATCGGCATCGTCATGGCCGCCATGCCCGCCGTCATCTACTGGGCGGCCGGCCTGACCCTGAGCTCCGGCAGCACGGCCGTCTCCATCGGCACCCTCGTCGCTTTCGTCTCGCTCCAGCAGGGGCTCTTCCGGCCCGCGGTGAGCCTGCTCGCCACGGGCGTCCAGATGCAGACGTCCCTCGCGCTCTTCCAGCGCATCTTCGAGTACCTGGATCTCAAGGTCGACATCACGGAGCCCGCGAACCCCGTGCGGCTGGAACGCATCCGCGGGGAGGTCGCCTTCGAGCACGTCGACTTCGGCTACGACGAGAAGAGCGGGCCCACCCTCGACGACATCGACGTGAAGGTGCCCGCGGGCAGCAGCCTGGCGGTGGTCGGCCCCACCGGATCCGGCAAATCCACCCTGAGCTACCTCGTGCCCAGGCTGTACGACGTCACCGCCGGCCGTGTGACGATCGACGGCGTCGACGTACGGGACCTCGACTTCGACTCCCTCGCGAGAGCGGTCGGAGTGGTCTCGCAGGAGACCTACCTCTTCCATGCCTCCGTCGCCGAAAACCTCCGCTTCGCCAAGCCCGACGCCACCGACGAGGAGATCGAGGCGGCGGCGCGTGCCGCGCAGATCCACGACCACATCGCGTCACTCCCCGACGGCTACGACACCCTCGTCGGCGAGCGCGGCTACCGCTTCTCCGGCGGCGAGAAGCAGCGCCTCGCCATCGCCCGCACCATCCTGAGAGACCCTCCGATCCTGGTGCTCGACGAGGCGACCAGCGCCCTCGACACCCGCACGGAGCACGCCGTCCAGGAGGCGATCGACGCCCTCTCGGCCGGCCGCACCACGCTCACCATCGCGCACCGCCTCTCCACCATCCGGGACGCGGACCAGATCGTCGTACTGGAGGGCGGCCGGACCGTCGAGCGAGGTACACACGAGGAACTCCTCGCGCGGGACGGCCGCTACGCCGCCCTCATCCGCCGTGACACCCGACTGGCACCCGCGGCGGGCTGACCCGCCCGCGCCGGGTTCCGGCCGCCTCGGGTTGCGGGCGTACGGCGTTCCGCCTGTCCGGGGGCGCCGGGCGCGGACGGGTTCCGGCCGTCCTGGACTCCATCGCGGGTGGTGGCCTCACGCCGCCCCGGATTCGGCCGCGGGCGGATTCCCGGCCATCCTGGAAGGTGGTCGCCCATCACCCGGCAGCAGGGTTACCGGGTGTCGAGCGCCGATCCCGCGGAGCCGAGGCATTTGTACGGTTATCGTGCCCGCATGGTGAACGAGCCCGGTACTTTCCGGCACCGCCGGAGGCTGCGCCCCACACGACGGGGCAAGGCGGTGTTGCTCCTCGCAGGCGCGCTCGTGGCCGCCGCCACGGTCGCGGCCCCCTTGCTGGTTCTGAAGGACGGTCCGGAGGAGGGCGTCGAGGAGGCCGCCTCCCTGGTGATTCCCGAGGGGTGGCGGGCCGGCCAGGTCTACGCGGCCGTCGACCACGCTCTCGCAGTTCCGCCGGGCACCACCGAGAAGGCGGTGCCCGGGGCGGGACTGCCGCTGCCGGCGGCCGCTCACGGCAATCCGGAGGGGTACCTCTTCCCGGCCACCTATCCCATCCGCTCCGACACGACCCCACGGAGTCTGCTCCGCTACATGGTGGCCACGGCGTCCCAGCGTTTCGGGAACGACCGGATCGCTGCCGGAGCGCCTCACAACGGCATCTCCGCCTACCAGGCGGTGACGCTCGCCAGCGTCATCCAGGCGGAGGCGGACACCACCGTGGACATGGGGAAGGTGGGCAGGGTCGTCTACAACCGCCTGCGCCGGGACATGCCCCTGCAGATGGACTCGACGCTCAACTACGCCCTGCGGCGCTCCACGCTGGACACCACCAGCGAGGACACCAGGATCGACAGCCCCTACAACACCTATCGGCGCAAGGGGCTCCCGCCCACCCCCATCGGCAACCCCGGCGAACAGGCGATGCGGGCCGCCATCGGTCCTGCCCCCGGTCCATGGCTGTATTTCGTGACGGTCGGACCGGGGGACACGCGCTTCACCGAGAACTACGCGCAGCATCAGCGGAACGTCGTCGAGTTCAACCGGAACCGGGAGAACCGGGAGAGCGCCGCATCCGCCGGATGACGGTCCGAGGCAGCCCGTCACGGCGCTCAGGCCCGGCTCAGGCCGCACTGCCCGTGACGACGGGCGTCGCCGCGGGACTCCCCGCCAGCAGCCGCACGACCGAACGCACCGCGGTGCGCCCGGCGCGATTGGCGCCGATGGTGCTGGCGGAGGGGCCGTAGCCCACCAGATGGACCCGCCCGTCCCGTACCGCCCGCGTGTTCTCCACCCGGATGCCGCCGCCGGGCTCCCGCAGCCCCAGCGGTGCCAAGTGGTCGACGGCGGGCCGGAATCCGGTCGCCCAGAGGATCACGTCGGCGTCGACGTCGGCGATCCGTCCGTCGTCCCAGGCCACCCCGGTCGGGGTGATGCGGTCGAACATCGGCAGCCGGTCGAGAATCCCGCGCGCCCGCGCTTCGCGGACGGCGTCGTTGAGCGGCAGGCCGGTCACACTCACCACGCTCCGGGGTGCCAGCCCCCGGCGTACCCGCTCCTCCACCAACGCGACGGCGGCACGGCCCTGCTCAGGTCCGAACGGACCCTCGCGGAAGACGGGCTCGCGCCGGGTCACCCAGTACGTGGCCGCCGCTGAGTCGGCGATCTCCATCAGGTGCTGCGTACCGGAAGCCCCGCCGCCGACCACCACCACCCGCAGCCCGGCGAACCCCTCCGGTCCTGGGTAGCCGGACGTGTGGAGCTGGCGCCCGAGGAACGTCTCCTGCCCCGGGTAGCGCGGCCAGAACGGCCGGTCCCAGGTACCGGTCGCGTTGATCAGCGCCCGTGTCGCGTACGTCCCTTCGGACGTCTCGACCAGCAGCCGCCCCCCGCCGCCCTCATCGGTCGCCTCCCTGACCGCTCTGACGTCCACCGGCCGGTGCACCCTGAGCCCGAAGCGGCGCTCGTACGCGTCGAAGTACGCGCCGATCACCTCGGAGGAGGGCCGGTCCGGGTCGGCACCGGTCAGTTCCATGCCCGGAAGTGAGTGCATCCCGTGCACCTTGCCGTACGTCAGAGAAGGCCAGCGGAACTGCCAGGCGCCACCCGGACGCGGTGCGTGGTCGAGCACGACGAAATCGCGGTCCGGCTCCAAGCCGACCCGCGCCAGGTGGTGGGCGGCAGCCAGCCCGGCCTGCCCCGCGCCGATCACCACCACGTCCGTCGCCCGCACCATCCCGGAATCGTTCACGCTTCTACCAACTCCGGAGGTGCGCATCCTCTTCCCGCTTCTCCCGGAGCGGGCGACGCCCGCCCGGGGCCGCCGACCGACCGCCATGGGGCGCCCGGCGGCCCCGGGCGGGAGGATGGCACCATGCCTGATTCCTTCACCACGCACGTCCTGCACCTCACGACCGGGAACACGGAGACGGTCACCGACCTGACCCACGACTGCGAACAGTTCCTGTCCCGTGCCGCCGCCGGCCGGGACGGGCTGCTCAACATCTTCGTGCCCCACGCGACGGCCGGAATCGCAGTCCTGGAGACCGGCGCGGGCAGCGACGAAGACCTGCTGGCGGCCCTGCACACCCTGCTCCCCGCCGACGACCGCTGGCAGCACCGCCACGGCACCCCGGGCCACGGCCGCGACCACGTCCTCCCCGCCCTCGTACCGCCCCACGCGACCCTGCCGGTGATCGCCGGCCGCCTGGAACTGGGGACCTGGCAGTCGGTGTGCCTGGTGGACACCAACATCGCTAATTACAACCGTCAGGTTCGTCTGAGCTTCCTGGGCTGACCAAGATCGCTTCCAGGGGTGCTGCCGCCGATTCTCCGTACCATGCGTGCGCGAACGGAGAGAATCTTGCACGGTACGACCCCGCCTGTGATCGAACGTCCCTACGACGGATGTGGCAAATGCCTGCTCGGAGTGCGGCGTCTGTCGCGCGTAAAGCTGGCGATCTCGTCCCCTGAGCGCCAGCGGGAGGATGTGCTTGCGGCTGCCGCATCCGTGGGCGCGCACATCATCGGCTGGGCAGACGACTGGGAAGTTTCGGGCGCGACCGACCCCATGACCCGTCCGAGGCTCGGTCCTTGGCTCCGTGACGAAAGGGGCCCCTACGACGGGCTCGTTTCAGCCGCCGTCGACCGGCTGGGCCGAAGCGTCGTCGACTGCCTGAACACCGGTTACAAGATGCGGGACGAGAAGCGGATGCTCGTCACGTACGGGCACGACGGCCCGTGGGAGTTGGACGACCCGGCTGACGAGAACCGTTTCACCATGGAGGCGTGGGGCGCGCAGATGGAACTGCGTGCGATCCAGCGCCGCAACCGTGACGCCACGGTCAAGATCAGGGCAGCAGGCCGGCCGAAAGGCAAGCCGTCCCACGGCTTCCAGTACGTGCGGAAGGTCATGGGGGGCAAAGTCGATCACGTCGAGCCGCACCCGCATGCCTCGGAGGTATTGCAAGAGGTTGCGCGTCGTATCCTGGCCGATCCCGAGAAGGTCACCGTCAGCAGCCGAGGCGGCGCGTCTCAATCGTGCGGGGGAGCCTTCGCCCGCAGACCACCTGGCCACGATGTATGGCAAGCCGGCCGGAGGCCGGCCGTGGTCCCCGCAGAGTCTGAAGAACATGCTCCTGTCCGAGGCCACGCTCGGCTACCTGATGCACCAGCACAAGCCGGTGCTCGGCAAGGACGGGAACCCCGTACGGCTGTGCGAGGGGCTGTGGGACCGCGCGACCCACGAAGCGCTGAAGAAGGCGATACTGAATCGGCGGCCGTCGCGACGGTAGCCGGAGCCGGTCGCGACGATGACGGTCTGGCGTGTTGGACGGTGCCAGCCGCGTCGGTCAGGAGCTTGACGGGCTGGCCGGTGAGGTCGACGGCGCTTATGTCGCCGTTGATCATTTGTGCGTCGAACTTCTCAGCCTGGGTCCGCATCCTGCTCATCAGGTCGGGCCGTCGGGGAAGCCGGGAAAGTCTCGACCTCGGTGGTGGTGCCTGTGCATGACGGCGGAGTTCTCCCTGGGTGGCTGTGAGGCAGGGAGAACTCCGCCGGGCTGGCTATCGGCCGGTGCCGGTCAGTCGGATGTCGCGGGACGAGGCTCCGACGTAGATGTTTCGGCGGCCGGTGGTGCGGACCCAGTGGGAGCGGGCGGTGTCCCAGTAGGAGAGCTGCCGCGCGGTCGCCTTGAGGGTGATGCGGCGGGAGGCGCCGGGGGCGAGGTCGATCCAGTCGAAGGCGGCCAGGGCGCGTACGGGGAGTTCGACGGGTGCGCCCTGGGGTGAGCCCAGGTAGAGCTGGGGAACCTCGGCCCCTCTGGTCCGGCCTTCGTTGGTGAGGGTGAAGGAGATACTCAGGCCGCCGTCCCGGGTGGATTCCACGGAGAGGTGGCTGTACCCGAAGCGGGTGTAGGACAGGCCGTGGCCGAAGGGCATGAGCGGGGTGATGCCGGCCTTGTCGAAGCCCCGGTAGCCGGTGAAGACGCCTTCGCTGTAGGTGACGACGTTGTCGATGCCCTGGTAGCGCTCCGGGTGGGCGGGGTCGTGGACGGGGTGGTCGGTCAGTTTGTTCGGGTAGGTGACGATGACGCGTCCGCTGGGGTTGGCCCGGCCGAGGAGGAGGTCGGCGACGGCCCAGCCGCCTTCCTGGCCGGTGTATCCGGCGTGCAGGATCGCGGCGACCTTCTTGCGCCAGGGCAGTTCCACGGGGCCGCCCACGGTGAGGACGACGACGGTGCGGGGGTTGGCGTTCGCCACGGCCGTGATCAGGTCGTCCTGGTGGGAGGGAAGGGCGAGCGATCCGGTTTCGGCGGCAGAGCCGAAGGAGCCTCCGGTTCCGTTGAAGGCGAAGACGACGGGGGTGTGGGCCCGGCGGGCGAGGGCGACGGCGGCCTTGACGTCGGCGGCGGCCTGCTCGGGGGTGACCCAGGCGAACCGGACCTGGACCGGACCCCGGTCGGTGACGGTCTCGGCCCATGCCGTCGCGGTGATCTTCACCTGGTAGGAGCGGCCGCCGGTGAGGACGCCGGTGGTCTGGCCGTTGTCCAGGCCGTCGGTGGTGGGCACGATGCTGGACCACTTGCGGGTGAACGCGTCGCGGACCGAGGCGGCGGTGGCGATCTGGGTACCGTCGAGCGAGAGCGACAGGGAGGCGCCCCAGCCCTGGATCTTGAGGGCGTACTCGCCGGTGGACGGGGGCACCAGGGTGCCGGTCCAGGTGGCGGTGGTACCCGCGTCGAAGGCGTGTGCGCCGGTGAAGTCGACGGTGTGGTCGGTGGACGTGGCGCCGGAGGCGTCCGTACGGGTCAGGCCCGAGGGGAACGCCGAGGCGGGGACGGCTCTGCCGGTGAGGTCCAGACCGACCTCGTAACCGATCCGGGCGTTGCGGGCGGTACGGCGCAGGGCGTCCAGGGGGCCGACCATCCGGTCCTCGAAGCCGTAGGCGCGCTCGCCCGCGACGGTGACGGCGACCTGCCCGGCGGTCGGTCCGATGAGCGCCAGGTTCGCCAGCGCGGCTCCGCTCAGCGGGAGTCCGCCGTTGTTGGTGAGCAGGACGGCGCCCTGGGTGGCGACCTCGCGGGCGACGCGGGCGCCCTCCGCCACGTCGACGGCCTTCGGCGCCTTCTTGCGGCTGCCGTCCAGCAGCCCGAAGGCGTCGTAGCGGCCGAGCAGCCTGCCGACCGCCGTGTCGACGGCGGACTCGGGGATGCTGCCGTTCAGCACGGCCGCCTTGAGCGGGTCGCCGAAGTAACTGCCGTTGGGCATCTGCATGTCGAGGCCGGCCGCGATCGACGTGCTGTGGGTGGCGCCCCAGTCGGAGGTGACGAAGCCCTCGAAGCCCAGCTCGCCGCGGAGGATGTCGGTGAGGGTTGTGGCGTTGGAGCCGTTCCACTCGCCGTTGATGTGGTTGTACGCGGCCATCACCGAGGCGACACCGGCCTGGATCACGGCCTCCCAGGCGGGCAGGTAGATCTCGTGCAGGGTGCGCTCGTCGATGACGAAGTCGGAGGTGTTCTGCCCGACGGACTGGTTGTTGGCGAGGAAGTGCTTCGCCTGGGCGAACATGCCCTGCGCCTGGATGCCCTGGACCTGTGCGGCGCCGATGACGCCGTTGAGGTACGGGTCCTCGCCGGACTGGTCCTTGTTGCGGCTCCACAGCGGCGAGCGGGACAGCTCGATCTGCGGGGCGAGCAGTACGTCCATGCTCAGTGCCCGGCCCTCGCGGCCCATCACTGCGCCGTACTCCTGGGCGAGTTCGCGGTTGAAGGTGGCCCCGAGCGTGGAGACCGGGGGCAGCCCGGTCGCGGACCGTGCCACGTTGACCCCGGCGGGCCCGTCGGTGAGGCGCAGCTCGGGGATGCCCAGGCGGCTGATGCCCGGCAGGTAGCCGGCCTGTCCGAGGCGCTGGGGGTCCGTCGCGCCGTGGACGAGGGAGAGCTTCTCGTCCAGCGTGAGCTTGCGCAGCAGTGCCGCGACGCGGTTGTCGCGGGTGCGGGAAGCGCCGGTGGTGGGCGATGCCGCTGCGGCGGGGGAGGAGGAGAGCGGGCCCGCGGCGGCGATGAAGGCGAAGGCGGCGGCGGTACCGCCCAGCCTCTGCAGGATGGCGCGGCGGGTGTGCTCGGCGGTGGTGGGCCGGGACTCGGACGGGGTGAGGAGCGGGTCGCCTGACATGGCTGTGGCCCTTCCGGTGAGGGTTCGCCACGCGCCTCGGGAGTGCGGGTCTCCCGGCGGACGCGGCGTGGAAAGCCGGGTCCCGCAACCCGGCCTTGGACGCACCGCACCGAGCGGGATCGCGACACCGGCCCTGACGTGCCGGTGTTGCTCTTCGCTTCGATGCGAGTACGGCGTGAGTCTCAGCCGGTGCCGCATATGCCGTCAAGACTTCGGTGCACAGGTCTTTTTCGTACACCTTCGAGTTCACTACTTGAAGGACCGCAGCCCGGAGGCAACCGTGTGTGTGCGCTGTGAGTCGCCTGTGAGAGATGCCGCGGCCCGGAGTGATGCCGGGAGGATGCGTCGTGATCGTTGCCGTGCCCGCACCTGTTTCGCGCGGCTGCGCCGCAGGTTGGCCGGGGGTGAACTCATCGGTGGCGGGTCTCGCGTAACTGCTGCCTAGGCAGTACTTTGGTCGTGGTGGGAGCCGTCCCGCCGCTTCGTTCGGAAGGGTGGTCGTGTGCCGGGACTGACGACGCCGGAGGACAGCCCTGGCTTTCTTCTGAACCAAGCGGTCCTCGCGCTCAACGGCGCCCATGAGAAGGCTCTGGCACCGCTGGGTGTCACCGGTGCGCAGTGGGCAGTGATCTACCTGCTGCACGAGGGGCGCGCGCGGACGGTCGGGGAGATCGCGAGGGCGATCGGCGTGGACGGCGGAGCGACCTCACGCCTGGTGGGCCGCCTCGTCGAAAAGGGTCTGGTGGTCCGCGTCGGCGAGCCGGGTGCCGGCAGGCGGGCTCCGCTCGCGCTGAGCGACCAGGCGATGCGCGGCTACTCCGACATGCGGCTCACGGTCGCCCGCACACTGGCTGAGCTGACCGCGGGCATTCCGCAGGAGAGCCTGGCCCACCTCAGCCGCACCTTGCAGATGCTCATCGAGAACGCCAGTGCCCGGCCCCCGGCCGAAGAGCAGAAGCAGTCGTGACGATCGCCTGAGAAGGGAACCACCATGAGCGTGTTCACCGAAGCCGAGCAGTCCTACCTCGACAGTCAGCCTCTTGGCCGGCTGTCGACCCTCGGGCCGGACAAGGGCCCGCAGACACGTCCGGTCGGGTTCTCCTACAACCGTGAACTGGACACCATCGACGTGGGTGGTCGCAACCTGTCGGCCAGTCAGAAGTTCCGCAACATTCAGGCCGACGGGCGCGTCTCGATCGTGATCGACGACCTCGCCTCCGTCGACCCCTGGAGCCCGCGGGGCATCGAGATCCGAGGAGTCGCGGAGGTCCTCACGGCGGATCCGCTGCGGCCCGGGTTCACCCCGGATCGCATTCGCATCCGCCCGGCCCGCGTGCTGGCATGGGGCCTGGACACGGACGCCTACGCCCCGCCTCACGCCCGCAACGTGCAGTAGGGGGCCCGGGCCGGCGGGCGGCCCCACCCGTTCCCGAGCGGATTCCACCGGAGACAGCCCGCCTGGGTCAGGGTGGACGGGACGTTCGTGATCCGCGCGTGCGGCGAGCCGCCGTCCTGAGGCGCCCGGCGGCTGCGGGTGTGCGACAGCCGCCCGATTGTCGCCGGGGTGACGCCATTGGGCATGCGGTCGCGGAGAAGACCGAGGGGGAAGCTTTCATCGGTCACCGGCCGCGACCGCCGCGGCGTTCATGGGTGCCGCGACCATCGACCCCGCCGACCGGGCACCCGCTGCCTTCGGCGCCCGGCAGAGTTCCCCGGCCTGGGCCTTGCGTGAGCGCCGCCTCGCTGCTGTGGCGCAGGCATCGGTACTGTCGAGATCACCCTGCCCACCCTGCGCCCCCGAGTGGGCATCAGTCGGCGGCCGTGCTGGTGGAGTACCGGTGGACGCGTCCGGGTCCTTGGCTCCGGCCGGCTCTCGCGCGGCTCGCTTTGCGGTCAGGCCGTGTGGTTGCCCATCGCTGACGGGTTGAGGGACTCCAGCAGTTTCAGCAGGGTCGAGTGGACCTGTTCCTGTTCCTGTGGCGTCAGCGCTTTCAGGGCTTCCGCGTGGGTGACGTCCAGGGCTTCCCTCGCCTCCGCGGCGAGCCGTTCTCCGGCCTCCGTGGCGTGCAGTCGTTGCGTGCGCCGGTCGGTGGGGGTGGTGCGACGTTCCAGCAGCCCGCGCTCGACCAGGCCGTTGACCGCGCTGCCCATGGACTGCGGGGTGATCGCCGCTCGCCGGGCCGCGGTCGCGCTGGAGACCCCCGGATCGAGCACGGCCTGGGCCAAGGCGCTGTTCTGCGCGAGGGTCAGATGGAAGGGACGCAGAGCGCGCTCGATCCGGGACGCCATGATCTGGCCGATCTGCCAGGCGACATAGCCGGTGCGCCGGTCGGGACGGTTCACGCGCAGACCCCTTTGGTAAGGCAACTGATTATGATGGTACAAATAATATCAGTTGCCTTCCAATCTAGGAATCACGTTGTCCCAGCACGTCACCACCCGCCCCCCTCATGAGCACACTCTGGACGAGTCCCCTCCGCGCCCCCGACCGGGAAATACGCGCGCCGTCCTGCTCCCCGTGGCAGTCGTCCTGCTGATCGGGACCGTGTTCGTCAGCGTCTACCTCGCCGCCTTCCACGCACCGCATCCCCACCAGCTCCGCGTGGGCACGACGGAGACCGGGACGCGGCAGGAGCAGTTGCGGCAGGAACTCGCGCGAGCCGTGCCGGGTGGCTTCAGCCTCACGACCTACCCCGACGAGACGTCCGCCCGTGACGCCGTGCAGGACAGGTCCGTGTACGCGGCCTACCTCGGCGAGGGAAACCTCCTCTACGGAAGTGCCAACGGGTCCGCCGTCACCGCGACGGTGACCACGGCCTTCGGAGCCGTGGCGCAGGCCGAGCACCAGGGCCTCGCACTCCGGGACGTGGCTCCGGCAGCGGCGGGCGACACCCGCGGCCTCTCCGTCTTCTACGCGGCGTTCGGCCTGGTGCTGGCCGGCTACCTGTTCGGGATGACGACGTACCAGCTCGCTCCCCGGCTCCAGTACCGCTGGCGCATGCTCAGCCTCGCCCTGTTCGGAGTCGTCGGCGGCATTCTGGTCCCCGCGATCGCCGGAGGAGCCGGCTTCGGTGCTCTGCCCGGCTCCTTCGTCCCCCTCGCCGTCGTCGTCGCCCTGATGGGTGCCGCCGTCGCCGCCACGACGATGGTGCTGCTGCGGGTCTTCGGGCCGGCGGGGGTCAGCCTCGCCTCGATACTCATGCTGATCCTCGGCAACAGCAGCAGCGGCGGCATCATGCCGGCGGCCTACCTCCCCGGCTGGCTGCGCCCGCTGTCGGACATCCTGCCCGTCGGGGTGGGTGTCCGCGCGATGCAAGGCATCTCCCGGTTCCAGGACGATGGTTTCGTCCGCGCCCTGGTGATCCTGCCGGTGTGGGTGCTCGGCGCCGCGCTGGTGCTGTACCTGAAGGACGTCTACCGCCGTATCCCCGCCGCACCCGTGGGGCCGGGCGAGGGGCTGCCTGCCGCCGGCTGAACCGGGCGCCCCGCGGCGAGCGCGCCTACGCTGGTCGGGTACGCGTGATGGTGGCGCGGCCGTGCGCCGCCTCGCGTCAGGACACTCGGACCGGTGCGCGCGAGCCGGCCAGCAGGGAGCCGCTGTGTCTCTTCCCGTGCTGTTCGGAGCCAACGTCGATCCGGTGTGGGCCGACCCGGGGCAGCCGCTCCGGGTGGCCCGGCAGGTCGAGGAGGCGGGACTCGACCTCGTCACCGTTCAGGACCATCCGTACCAGTCGGCCTTCTACGACGCGTGGACGCTGATCAGCTATCTGATCGGCGCCACGCGGAAGGTCGCCTTCGTGCCCACGGTCGCCAACCTGCCGCTGAGGCCGCCCGCGATACTCGCGAAGTCCGCGGCCAGCCTCGACGTCCTGGCTCCCGGGCGCATCCAACTCGGTCTGGGAACAGGGGCCTTCTGGGACGCGATCGCCGCCATGGGCGGCCCGCGCAGGGAGGCCGGGGATGCCGTGACCGCGCTCGACGAGGCGGTGGAGATCACCCGGCTGATGTGGAGCGGTGAGCGCTCGGTGCGTTTCGAGGGCGAGCACTACTCGGTCGCCGGACTCCACCCCGGGCCCGCGCCCTCGCCCGGACTCGGCATCTGGCTCGGCGCATACGGCCCCCGGATGCTGGCGCTCACCGGCCGCAAGGCGGACGGCTGGATTCCCTCGTACGGGTTTTTCGGCCTGGACCGCCTGGCGGACGCCGTCGCACGGATCGACGCGGCAGCACGGGACGCGGGCCGTGACCCGGCGGCACTGCGCAAGGTCTACAACCTCAACGGGATGATCGGGCCCGTCGAATCCGCCGAGCCGTTCCAGGGGAACGTGAGGCAGTGGGCCGACCGGATCATCGGCCTCGTGCGTGAGCACGGGATGAACGGATTCGTCTACTGGCCCGACGCGGACCACCTGCGCCAGTTGACCCGCTTCGCGCTGGAGGTCGTCCCGGCCGTGCGCGAGGAACTCGCGGGCTGAGCGTCCCGTCTGCGGTGACTCAGTGCTCGTTGCGTGAACGGCCTCGGTGCCGTGGGCCGGTGCCCACGGCGCCGAGGCCGTCGTGCGAGAGGTGGTGTCAGGCCGCGAGGTCTCCGCCGTCGACGGGCAGGACGATGCCGGTGACGAAGCCCGCGAGGTCGCTTGCGGCGAACAGCACGCCGCGCGCGATGTCGTCGGGGCGGCCCGTGCGGCCCAGCGGAAGACCGGCGCCGTACGCGTCGAGCACGTCGTCGAGCTTCTCGACCTGGCGCTTGTAGGCGACGCCGGGCGTCTCCGTGAGCGTGGGGGCGACGGCGACGGCGCGGATTCCGTACTGGCCCAGCTCGACCGCCAGGGACTTGGTCAGACCGGCGACGCCGTGCTTGCTGGCCACGTAGTGGGCGGGGTTGCCGCCGCCGACGGTGAACGCCGCGGTGGACGCGATGTTGACGATCACACCGGGACGCTTCGCGTCGATCATGCGGCGGGCCGCCTCGCGCGCACCGGTGAACGAGGCACGCAGGTTCAGTTCCAGAACGCGGTCCCACTGATCGTCGGTGATGTCCATCAGCGGGCTGGAGGGGTACGCGCCGGCGTTGTTGACCCAGATGTCGAGCGAGCCGAAGCGCTCGACCGCGAGGTCGGCGAGACCCACGACCTGCTGCGGGTCGGTGATGTCGGCGGCGGCGGCCTCGGCGCTCCAGCCCAGACCCCGCAGCTCCTCGGCGGTGGCCTTCGCGGCGACGTCGTCGCGGTCGGCGACGACGACGTTGGCGCCCGCTTCGGCCAGGCGGCGGGAGATGGCGGCGCCGACGCCCGCGGCGCCGCCGGTGACCACGGCGGTGCGGCCGGAGAGGGAGACGAGTTCCGCGATGGAGCGCTCGGTGTAGTCGGGAATCATGCGATCAGATCCTTGGTGCGGGGGAAAGCGGTGGAGCTCCGTGCGGAGTCCCACCCCGTAGAACTCAACGATTGTTGAGAAAAATTCCCTGATGGGTGGCGGCCTCGTCGGCGAGGCGGCGTGGTGACCGTCACGTTGGCGTGGGAACAGTAACCCGACTTTGCTTGTTCGAACAAGTAATGCTCTTATGGAGCTGCGGCCAACAGGCCGAACATGAGAATTTAGCCGAGCAAGGAGTGCTCCATGTCGAAGGCTTTCGAGTCCCACCAGCTGGGCGACGCGACGCTGAAGAACCGCATCGTGATGGCGCCGATGACCCGCAGCCGCGCCTACGGGGAGGGCCAGACGCCGACCGATCTGATGGCCACCTACTACGCGCAGCGGGCCGGTGCCGGACTGATCGTGTCCGAGGGCGCGCAGCCCTCCGCCGTCGGCCAGGGCTACCCCGACACCCCGGGCATCCACTCCGCCGAGCAGGTCGCCGCCTGGCGCAAGGTGACCGACGCGGTGCACGCCGAAGGCGGCGTGATCTACCTCCAGCTGATGCACACCGGGCGCGTCAGCCACCCGACCCTGATCGGACAGCAGCCGCTCGGCCCGTCCCCGGTCGCCGCGAAGGGGCAGGTCTACACCCACGAAGGCCCGCAGGACTTCGTCACCCCGCACGAGATGACCGACGTGGAAGTCAAGGAGACGGTCCAGGACTTCGCCACCGCCGCCCGCAACGCGATCGAAGCCGGCTTCGACGGCGTCGAGCTGCACGGCGCCAACGGCTACCTGATCCACCAGTTCCTCGCCCCGAACTCCAACCGGCGCACCGACGCCTGGGGCGGCTCGCCCGAGGCACGCACCCGGTTCGCCACCGAGGTCACCCAGGCCGTCGTCGACGCCATCGGCGCCGACAAGGTCGGCCTGCGCCTCTCCCCGGCCAACCCCTTCAACGACATCGACGAGAGCGACACCGCCGACGTCGAGGCCACCTACACCACCCTCGTACGCGCCCTCGCCCCCCTCGGTCTCGCCTACCTCCACGTCATGGAGGCCCCCGGGGCCCGCGACCTGGTCCTGCAGCTGCGCAAGGAGTGGACCGGCACCTTCATCCTCAACCCGTTCACCGGCCAGGAGCCGACCGGCCCCGACGCGCTGGCCCTCATCGAGGACGGCACCGCCGACCTCATCGCGTACGGAGCGCTCTTCCTGGCGAACCCCGACCTCCCCGCCCGCCTCGCCGCCGGCGGCCCCTTCAACACCCCCAACCGCGCCACCCTCTACGGCGGCGACGAGCGCGGCTACACCGACTACCCCACCCTCGGCTGACCCGGCCGCGACCACCCCGGGGCCGGGCGGCACGTCACGCGCCGCCCGGCCCCGCGGGCATGTCCTTGCAAACGCATAAAGTGAACGACCAGGAACGCCGCCGTGCGGTGGCACCCCTTGCCGCCCTCGGCACCCGACCCGGAGGAACGATGAACGACGACACCGGTGCGTCCACCGCGCCCACCGGCGGGGTGCCGTCGGCGGCACGCCGCGGGCCGATCAGTTACGCGATCTTCCGCGTGGCCCGCGCCCACCGGATGATCGCCGGCCACCTGCTGCGCGAAGTCGGCCTCCACCCCAGCCAGGAGCTGGTCATGATGGAGCTGTGGGAACACGGCGCCCTGCGCCAGGGCGACCTGGCCCGCCGCGTCGGATCCGATGCCCCCACCATGACCCGCAGCGTGAAAAGGCTCGAACAGGCCGGCTTCGTACGCCGTATCCCCTCCACCACCGACAAGCGCTCGGTGATAGTCGAGCCGACCCCCGCGAGCATCGCCCTGCGCCGCCAGGTCGAAGCCATCTGGGCCGAACTCGAACGCACGGCGGTCGGCGACTTCACCGAAGCCGAGAAGGACCAGGTCCTGGCTTCTCTGACCCGCCTGGAGAGGTCCTTGTCCCCGCACGCGGCGGCCTCCGCCGAACCGGAATGCACCGAAGGGCTGTGACGGGGGACACCGGCCCGTCCTTGTAGCATCGGCTGACGAACAGGAACGGCACGAAGGAGATGCGCGGTGGTTCCCTCCCCGGGCGGAGACAGCGCCACCGCCCGGCCCACGCGGACGAGCGGATCTCCAGTCGCCACCGAGCGCAAGGGTGAGCGAACCCGTAGACGCATCCTCCACGCGGCCCGGGGCAGGTTCGCCGAAGCCGGCTACGAACGCGCCACCATCCGGGCCATCGCCGCCGACGCCAACGTCGACAAGTCAGCCGTCATGCAGTACTTCGGCAGCAAGGAAGCGCTCTTCCGCGAAGCGGTCGCCTGGGACATCCCGATGGCCGAGATGTCGGTGGCCGACCCCGCCGCCAGCGTGCACAACTACTTGAGCGGCATGCTCGATGCCTGGGCCGCCGATCCCCACAGCCCCATGGCGGTCCTCCTGCGGACGAGCATGACCAGTCAGGACGCGGCAGAACTCCTGCGCACCCACATCACCGCGCAGGCCGTCGACCCCATGGCGGCCCGGATCGACGCCGACGACGCCCGCCTCCGCGCGGCCCTGGCCGGCGCCATGATGATGGGCATCGCCAGCCAGCGCTATCTGCTGGCGATGCCCGACCTGGCAGCCGCCTCCACCGAGGACATCCTTCGTCTGGCCGTCCCCGTGCTCAGCTCCCTGCTGGACACGGACGGGCAGTCGCCCCCCGGCCACGCCACCGGAGAGTAGCTCCCGACCGACGGCGACACGGCCGCGCCGGGAAATACGCCACCGCCCGTGGGCGGAGGGGACGGGCGCGGACGGCTACCGCTGGGACACAGAGGCGCGCACAGCGCGGAGAGTGGAATCCACGGCCTTGAGGTAATCGGCCTTCATGCCGTCGGCGAAGTCCTGCTCTTCCTGGGAGCCCGGCTCAACGCCGGTGACGACCAAGGCAAAACTGAAACGCAACCGGAGATCGTCGTCCTCGCCCTCGATCTCGTTGGCGATGACGCCCAGAACCGAGCCGGCCGTGCGGGTGAACACGACGCGGCTGGGTTCAAGGAGAGTGATCCGCTCCGTCTGAGGCTCTCCGAGCACCACGATGTCGCGATCGAAGACGGTGTCACTGAGCCGCTCGGTCACGGTGCACTCCGTCATGGCCGCCACGAAGGGCAACGCGTTGTTGGCCTTCTGGACGAGCCCCTCCCAGAGCTGGGCGCGGGTGACATGCACGTCAGTGCCGCTGTTGACGGGGAGCGAATGGGAAACGTAGATCATGCGTCCACTGTAGACCGAACTGCACATTAAGGACTAATCAGTTCAAATGGTTTGAATCGCCATGGCTCCCCCTCCGCCCATTCGCCCGCTGCCGTCGCGCAGTCAGCCGGCCGGGCCGGGGCAGGTCCGTCCGTCACCCGATCGGGACTGGCCGCGGCAATACCTCCCGCACGTCGCGCGGTCCCGCGCGCACGCGGCGGCTCGTTGGAGCAGGTCGTCACCCGAGCGCGGCCTGCCGCGAACCGTTCGCCATCGGCACCGGCGGCATCCCTCTCAAGCCCGGGCCGGAGACGCCCGACGTGCTGGGCGAGGACGTCCTGCCCGCGCCGCACGAGGAGTTCGTGACTGGCCGCCCGGCCGGCGCTTCCCCGTCCCTGTCCATCCATCCCTTTGTGCCCGCCGCCGGGACCGGAACGCGAAGGAGGGGCGCCGATGTTCGGGTGCGGTGGGCGCGGGCCTGGGGCCGATGAAGGAAAACCTCAACGCTTGTATATATTTTCTTCCGGCCGCTTCGGCCCAGCGTTGAACAAGGAGTTCTTCATGCCGACCGACAGCACGACCACCCCCGCGGACGCGGAGTCCGCCCTGCCGGGAGAGACGCCGCCCAAGCGCCACCTCGGCCTCGCCCTCGTCGTCATCGCCGCCGCGCAGCTGATGGTCGTGCTGGACGGCACCATCACCAACATCGCGCTCCCCAGCATCCAGACCGACCTCGACGTCTCGGCGTCCAACCTGGCCTGGATCGTCAACGCGTACGCGCTCGCCTTCGGCGGGCTCCTCCTGCTCGGCGGCCGGGCCGGGGACCTCTTCGGACGCCGCCGGATGTTCCGCATCGGCATAGCCCTGTTCACCCTCGCCTCCGTCCTCGGCGGACTCGCCGCGAACGAGGAACTCCTCATCGGTGCCCGCGTCCTCCAGGGCATCGGCGCGTCGATCGCCGCACCCACCGCGCTGTCCCTGATCGCCACCAACTTCCCCGAGGGCAAGGCCCGCAACAAGGCCATGGGCGTCTACGCCGCCATGGCCGGACTCGGCTCCACCGTCGGACTCCTCCTCGGCGGCGTCCTCACCGACTACCTCGACTGGCGCTGGGTCTTCTTCGTCAACATCCCCATCGGCATCGCCGTCCTCGCCGGAACGAAGATCCTCGCCGAAGGCGAGCGCAACACCGGACGCCTCGACATCCCCGGAGCGATCACCGGCACCGGCGGCCTCATCGCCCTCGTCTACGCCATCACCCGCGGCGGCCAGAACGGCTGGAACGACACACTCACCCTGGTCCTCTTCGGCGTCGCCGTCGTCCTGCTCGCACTCTTCATCGCCCTCCAGATGAGGACCACGCACCCCATGCTGCCGCTGCGCCTCTTCCAGGACCGCAGCCGCGCGGGGTCCTACGCGACCATGCTGTTCCTGGGCGCGGGCATGTTCGCCACCTTCTACTTCCTCACGCTGTACATGCAGCAGATCCTCGGCTACAGCCCCGTCAAGACCGGGTTCGCCTATCTGCCGTTCAGCTTCGGCATGGGCATGGCCGCCGGGATCAGCTCCAAGCTGGTCGCCAAGCTGGCACCCCGGCAGATCGCCGGACCCGGTCTGGTCATCGGCGCGGCGGGCATGTTCTGGTTCAGCACCCTCGAACCCGGATCCTCCTACGCCGCCCACCTGATGCCCGCCATGTTCATCACCGCACTCGGACTCGGCATGAGCTTCGTTCCCATGACACTCGGCGCGGTCAGCGGCGTACGCGACCAGGACGCAGGCATCGCCTCCGCCCTGCTCAACACCGCCCAGCAGATCGGTGGAGCCTTGGGCCTGGCCGTCCTCACCACCATCTCGACCTCGGCGGCCGACAACCGGCTGCCCGAAGCGGCGAACACCTTCTACCGCGCCATCGCCACGAAGGACTTCCCCCTGGTCGCCAAGGCCGGTGACGCCCTCACCCACGGATACACCACCGCCTTCACCGTCGCCGGGTCCCTGTTCGTGGCCGGCCTGCTGATCACCCTGTTCGCCATCAACGCCAAGAAGCAGGAAGACGGCGAGCCCGCCCCGGCCGTCCACGCCGGCTGACCTGCCACCACGAATCGAAGGAGCACGCCATGAAGACGCCCCGCGTTCTGTCCACCGTGATGGAGATCGACACCCACGAACGGGGAACACTGTTCTCCGCACGCGGGGCGCGCTTCGCGGTCGACCTCGACCCGTTCCTCAACACCGACCTGTTCCGGATGACCGGCCCGGTCTTCGAGCCACACCCCCACGCCGGATTCTCCGCCGTCACCTACCTGTTCGACGACTCCACCACCCGCTTCCGCAACCGGGACAGCCTCGGCGACAAGAGCATGATCGAACCCGGCGGCGTCCACTGGACCGTCGCGGGCTCCGGCATCGTCCACGACGAAGTCGTCGAAGAAGTCGGACGCCTCGGCCACGGCGCCCAGATTTTCGTACGGCTCCCCGAGACCGTCGAACGCGACGACCCGTACGGCATGCACTTCACCCCCCAGGAACTCCCCACGGACAACCCGGCCGAGGGCGTCACCCTCCGCGTGGTCGCCGGAGAGGCATTCGGCCTGCGCTCACCCGTGCGCGAAGCATCCGGGTCCCACGTCTACGACCTGACACTGGCACCCGGCACCCGCCTGGAGGTCCCCGTCGAAGCCGACTTCCGCGGCTTCGTCATGACCGTCGAAGGCAACGGCCGCATCGCGACCACCGCGAATCGGGGCGAACTCGGCCCCGCCGGCCTCGCCGTCTTCGAACAAGGAACAGGATCCGTCGAACTGGAAGCCGGAGAGCGCGGCGCACAATTCCTCTTCGGAGCGGGCCGGCCACTGCGCACCCCCGCGTACATGTACGGCGGCTTCTGCCTCTCCAGCCAGGAGCACGTCGTCGAAGCCATCGAACGCTACCGGACAGGCGCCATGCACGGACTTCTGACAGCACCCTGACCAGGAACCCACTGTCTGCATGCTCACCGACACCGGCTACTCCTCCGCGTCAGCTGACCTCTCCTCACACAGGTACCGCAGTAAGCCGCCTCCCGACCGCTCCCGGCCACCATGCAGGTCTTCGGAAGAGGAGATATCTGGGTTGCCGAGGAGAATGGACAGCATCGAACCCTGTCCATCAATGCAGTTCGGTCAGTCAGACCTCGGCGAGGCGGTTCGAGACGGTGAGGGCAGCTGTGGCGACGGAGAGGGCGGCGGTGAGGCCGAGGACCTCGTGAAGGGTCGGGCGGACGATCTGGGGCCAGTGGTTCGAGGCGGAGGGCCAGGAGGCGAGGTGTACCTCGCTGGTGGCCAGGGCGAGATGGGCGGTGACGTCCCAGCCCCCGAGGGAAGCGGGCTCCCAGCGCAGGACGATTCGTCCCATGGGAAGTCTCGGGGCGGTGGCGGGGAGCCAGGCGATGTCGAGCGGTCCGTCCGTCCGGACGGAGACGCGCTGCACCACCGCGCCGCGGACTTCGGTCGGCATGGGCCGCACGGCGAGACCCTGCAGCGGAAGAGTGCGAAGGGGAGGAGTGGTGATGGCGGCCTCCGGTGGGCGTAGAGGGGCGGCGGACATCAGACCCAGCCGAGGGCGTGGCTGACGTCCCGCGGGAGGTAGTCCTCTTGGCCGTCGTCGGCGAGGTACGCCGTGCCGTCGAGGACGACGACGTCGGCGCCCAGGTAGTGGGCGAACGGGAAGTCCGGGTTGACGGCCAAGCGGACTGGGAGGCTGGGGTCGAGGTCCTGGAGCTGGCGCTGGAGGTGGCCGACGGTGAGGTGAGCGGGCATCGAGACCTTCAAGAGAGCATGGTGGGAGAGGTTGGGCCTGGGCCTCGTCAGGACCGGGTCGTCAAGGCGGCTTCGGCTTCCTCCGCGTGCTGGGCGAGGTGCCGTCGTCGGCGCTCGGCCACGTAGCCCTTGCCGGACTGGCGCAGCTCCCAGCCGCAGGAGCAGACGGCCTGGGAGTACGCGCGCCCGGGGCATTCGGGGAGGAGGGGTTTGCCGGAGACGGAGTGCTTGTGGGAGGCCGGGCAGTCGGTGCCGTCGGCGTGGTGGTTGGTGAGCGGGGCGCGGAAGGGCATACGGATTTCCTTTGCGGGACCGGTGCGGAAGACGGAGGGGCGTTGTCGGCTGTTCGGTGAAGTCGGCTTCCTAGAAACGTCGTTCGGTGAACCGAGCAGCTCGGCGGCGTACCCGGTTCGAGCCGCGTCCGTACCGTCGGGGGACGTAGAAGCACGTGCAGCGTCGGCGAGCGTGGGCGTACCTGCGGCGGTAGCCGGGGCGGGTGGCCAGGAGCATGCGCACGGACGGAAGTCCTCGCGGGGCGGGGCGGCCCGGAGCCCAGTGCCCCCTGAGTGAGGGCATCGGGCACCGGGCCGTAGGTCCGAGGGAGCAATGCTCAGGACTTGTGGATCGCTTCCGGGAGGAACGCGGAGGGCGTACCTTCCCGAATGATCCTTTGAAGGTCTCCGAGTAGGCCCGCGTTGCGGCGCGGGTTGGGAAGGCACGCCCGTGCTCAGCGTAGTAAATGCCGACGGTTCGACGGAGTCCGGCTCCCTGATTGATGAGATCGTCCGCGAGGGCGCCCGGAGGATGCTGGCCGCCGCGTTGGAGGCGGAAGTCAACCAGTACATAGCCGAGTTGGCGGCGGAGACCGACAAGCTGGGGCACCGCCTGGTGGTCCGCAACGGCCGTCACCGGCCCCGCACCGTGGCCACCGCCGCCGGGCCGGTCGAGGTCACCGCGCCGCGGGTGAACGACCGCCGTGTCGACGAGGTCACCGGCGAGCGCAAGCGGTTCTCCTCGAAGATCCTGGCCCCGTGGTGCCGCAAGTCGCCCAAGGTGAGCGAGGTACTGCCGCTGCTCTACCTCCACGGGCTGTCGTCGGGGGACTTCGTGCCGGCGCTGGAGCAGTTCCTCGGCTCGGCCGCCGGGCTGTCGCCGGCCACGGTGACCCGGCTGACGAAGCAGTGGGGCGATGCCCACGCCGCTTTCCAGAGCCGGGACCTGTCGGACCGGGACTTCGTCTACGTGTGGGCCGACGGGGTGCACCCGAAGGTCCGGCTCGGCCAGGCCCACTCGTGTGTGCTGGTCCTGCTCGGGGTGCGGCTGGACGGGACCAAGGAGCTGATCGCGCTGGCGGAGGGGCTGCGGGAATCGACGGAGTCGTGGGCGGACCTGCTGCGGGACTGCCGCCGACGCGGCATGCGCGACCCCGAACTCGTCGTCGGCGACGGCGCGATGGGACTGTGGCGGGCTCTGGCCGAGGTGTTCCCCACAGCCCGGCACCAGAGATGCTGGGTCCACAAATCTAGGAATGTCACGAACGCCCTGCCGAAGTCCGCCCAGCCCGGCGCGTTGAAGGCGATGCAGGAGATCTACAACGCCGAGGACCGCGCGCACGCCGAGAGGGCGATCGAGGCGTTCGCGCGCACCTACGGCGCGAAGTTCCCGAAGGCCGTTGCGAAGATCACCGACGACGCCGAGGAGCTGCTGGCGTTCTACGACTTCCCGGCCGAGCACTGGGTCCACCTGCGGACCACGAACCCGATCGAGTCGACGTTCTCCACCGTCAAGCTCCGCACCAAGGTCACCCGCGGCGCGGGCAGCCCGGCTGCGGCTCTCGCGATGGTGTTCAAGCTCGTCGAGTCCGCCCAGGAACGCTGGCGCGCGATCACCGGAGCGCACCTCGTTGCCCTGGTCCGCTCCGGCGCCTGCTTCGAGAACGGCGTCCTGGTCGAACGCGCCGAGGCGGCGGCATGACCAAGCTCCGCACCCCCGGCAGCCACGTGGCCGAGGTGGAACTGGCGATCGATCAGGTCACCATCGTGAACCCGGCCGAGGCCACCGCCACCGTGCGCTGCATGCTCGGGCCGGTTCGCCGCGGCGCCCGGTTCGACCGTATCCGCGACTCGGCAGAAGCCATCGACCTGGAACTGACGCAGATCCTTGCTTACCGTCGTTCGGTCGAGGAACTCGACCCCGTCCACACCGCGCTCGTGACCCTCCGAGGCACAGGAGTCCAACTCCTGACGTC
This sequence comes from Streptomyces sp. NPDC002690, assembly GCF_053592415.1. Taxonomy (NCBI): domain Bacteria; kingdom Bacillati; phylum Actinomycetota; class Actinomycetes; order Kitasatosporales; family Streptomycetaceae; genus Streptomyces; species Streptomyces sp. NPDC002690. Next base: position 28,599 of record NZ_JBSFVR010000017.1, read on the forward strand.
AGCCACCCCGCACTCCGGCTGGCAGGTCATCCAGGGAACCAACCCGCCGCCGCGACCAAGCCATCCACAGGTATTGACTATTGCTCCTGAACCTCGGCACCCGTCGGTCCTGCGTTAGGTGCCACCGGGAATCGCGGCTAACGTCCCGGTCAACCCCGTTCCGATCAGGCGCCGTTGCGCTTCTCGTGGAGCGGGGTCCGGATCCACGTGCACTGAAAGAGGCCCGCGCATGAGCTACACGCTGCACCAGGGCGACGCCCTCACCGTCCTGAAGACCCTCCCGGACGAGAGCGTCAACGCCGTCATCACCGACCCCCCGTACAACAGCGGCGGACGCACCAGCGCGGACCGCACCGGCCGTACCGCTCGCGCCAAGTACGTCACCAGCAACAGCACCCACGACCTCGCCAACTTCCCCGGTGAGAACCGCGACCAGCGCTCCTACCGTTCCTGGCTCACCGAACTGCTCACCGAGTCGTACCGCGCGGCCACCGAGCACGCGGTCGTCATGGTGTTTACCGACTGGCGCCAGGAACCGACGACCACGGACGCCCTGCAGATGGCGGGCTGGACCTGGTCCGGGACGATCTCGTGGATCAAGCCCGCGAGCCGGCCACGGAAGGGCGGCCCGAAGCAGGACAGCGAGTTCATCGTCTGGGGGGTCAAGGGCACCCTCGACAACACCCGCGATCTCTACCTCCCCGGCCACTACATCGCCTCCCAGCCCCGCAAGGACCGCGTCCACATCACCCAGAAGCCCGTCGAGATCATGCAGCAGCTCGTCCAGGTCTGCCCCGAAGGCGGCACCGTCCTCGACCCGTTCACCGGAAGCGGCTCCACCGGAGTTGCCGCCCTGCGCGAGGGCCGCAACTTCGTCGGCGTTGAACTGTCCGAGCACTACGCAGAGGTGGCCGAGCAGAGGCTCCGTGCGGAGCTGACACAGGACGACTTCGTCCTCGCGGGACCGGCCGAATGACCACGAGAACACAGAGCCCGGCGCCGGGGCCCCGCAGACGTCAAAAGGGCGGCTGGAGCATCGAATGACGATGCTCCAGCCGCCCTTCCGGCTGTGTCAGGCCGCCTCGTACGCTCTCCGGATCAACGGCCCCGCCTTCTCCAGCGTGGCCGCCGAACCGACGCGTACCTCTAGGTCGCCGGTCCCGAGGTGCCCGACGCCGCGCATGTCCCGGGTGAAGCCCTCCTCCAGCGTGACGGTATCCGGGTCCAGCCGCAGGTAGACCAAGATCACCTTGTGCGACGGCCGGAAGAGCACCGACGCCACGTTCACCAGCCGCCGGTAGGCGATGTAGTGCCGAAGCTGCGCCACCTCGACCTCGCCCCACGCCGTGAGAGCCTCGTCCAGCTCTCCGTACAGATCACGCAGGCACTCCGGCACGAGACCTGGCTCCGCCAGCGCGGGAACCGGCGAAGCGGCCGAAGCGCTATCCTGCGCAGCCTCCCGTCCTTTGGCACGGCGGGTCGGAGCGACGCTCGGCATGCCGGGCGAGGAGTCCACGAGCTGCAAGGTCAACAGACCGCCCTCGAAGACGCGGTAGCGCACCAGGTCGATCCGCTCGGGCAACTGCTGGACAGCCACCAGGTCATGAACGGAATAGCCGGCCGCTATGCAGACCATCCGCGGACGGCGCCAGTCGACGGACTCAGCGACCTCCGCGCCCAACACCTCTCGCACGAGGGCCTCGAACTCGATCCGCGCCGATTTCAGCCAGGACAAGTAGAAGAGCGCTTGCGACACCACACCGCTGTCCGAGCCCCTCTTGTACTCGACTTTACCGACCGCAGGAGCTCGGATACCGGCTCTGAACTGCGACGATACATACACTACATGTCCGTGACGCCGGGTCTGGGTCGTTACCGTACCCCGTCCGGGGGCTCTCCGGGGAGGGCCCGTCCATCCGGGTGGCTACTCCGTGGCACTGAACTTTAACTAGGCTGCGCTCCACAGAGAGACCGTATGTTGGCGCCTAACGGGGGGGGTGGGCCGTGGTTGGACGGTTGATTGTGGACTTTGACGCCGAAGGTCGGGTTTCGGTGTCGGAGTGGCGGTCAGGGGAAGCCTTTCCTGCTCTGGTTGGAACGCCGCAGCAGTTGGCGTGGCCATTGGACGTCGATACGTTATGCGACCTGCGCTGGTATCTAGAGCATTATCTGCGCGCGCCGTTCGGCGTCTACGGCGAGCGGGGGCCGCGGATCGCTGACCAGTTGCCGGCCTGGGGCGCCCGGGTGTTCGAGGCTCTCTTCGCTTCGGGACCTCCACGGGAGGCGTATGTGCGGGCGCGGGCCCGTGGCGGCCAGTTGGAGGTTGTACTGCGGTCCTCTGTGGCATCGGTTTTGGGGTTGCCGTGGGAATTGATGGCCGATCCGAGTTGTTCGGCGCCGCTGGCGCTCGATGGTGTTTCGGTGACGCGTAGCTTGCCGAGCGCAGAGCTGGGTGAGGTGTTCACGGTCCGGGGCGAGCGGCTGCGGGCGCTTATGGTCATCTCCCGTCCGCGCGGGGCCGAGGACGTGAGCTACCAGATGATTGCCCGGCCGTTGCTGCGTCGGCTGGAAGCGGTACGCGGCGCGGTAGAGCTGGTGGTGCTGCGTCCGCCAACGCTGGAGAGGCTGGGCGAGGTGCTCCAGGAGGCGCGGGCGGCGGGTGAGCCGTTTCAAATTGTGCACTTCGACGGGCATGGCGTTTTCACTGTGCCTGGGGGCCCGGTCCCGGCTGGGGAGCCGTTGACGTTTCAGGGGCCGGGTCCGAGAGGGATGCTGCATTTTGAGAAGCCAGGAGGGGGAGCAGATCAGGTGCCAGCCGAGCGAGTGGCACAGGTGCTCGCCCAGGCCCAAGTACCGGTGGTGGTGCTAAATGCCTGCCAGTCGGGGATGATCGGCTCGCAGGTGGAGGCGGCGGTCGCTACCCGGTTGCTGCAGGCAGGCGCCGGCGCGGTGGTTGCGATGGCCTACAGCGTGTATGCAGTAGCGGCATCAGAATTCATGGCGGCGTTCTACGAGCGACTGTTTGCAGGCGATCAAGTGGCGGAGGCGGTAACGGCTGGACGCCAGCGTCTGGCGCAGCAGGACCGTCGGCCCTCGCCGAAAGGGATGTTACCGCTGGCAGACTGGATGGTTCCCGTACTATACAAGCGCAGCGAGGTGGCCTTCCCGGGCCTGCGCACCGAGCGGGCCGCAGGCGAATCGTTGGATGCGATCCTGGACAGGATCCGCGAGCAGTCTGAGAACAGTGACGCTGACAAACGGCACCCTGACGAGAGGCTGGCGTCGGAGGGGGAGTTCGTCGGACGTGACGGTCTGCTCTATACCCTCGACATAGCAGCACGGCTACAGCGCGTGGTGGTGCTGCATGGACCAGGCGGCACTGGAAAGACCGAACTGGCGAAGGCGTTTGGTCGCTGGTGCCGCGACAGCGGGGCAGTGGATAAGCCGGACTGGGTCTTCTGGCATTCCTTCGAGCCCGGTTTGGCCACCTTCGGTCTGGACGGTGTTGTCAACGTGGTCGGTCAACAGGTGTTTGGCACCCGCTTTTCCCGCCTTGACCCCCAACAGCGGCACGCAGCTGTAGAAGAGGCCCTCGCGACCCGGAGGCTGCTCCTTATCTGGGACAACTTCGAATCGGCGCATACAATGCCCGACCCCAGCGGCGCAACTCCACCCCTGGCAGAAGAGGAACGAGACGCCCTGCGCGCCTTTCTCCAACGAGTTATGCAGAAGGGCCGGAGCTCGGTGGTCGTTACCAGCCGCACCCCGGAAACCTGGCTCGGCGACGTACGCCGAATCGAGGTACCTGGCCTCGAACTTGAGGAAGCAACCGCGTACGCCGAGCAACTCCTTGCCCCCTACCCGAATGCGGGTCGGCGGCGCGAGCAGCGAGCCTTCGGCGAGCTGATGCAAACGCTGGACGGGCACCCGCTCAGCATGCGTCTGGTCCTCCCACACCTGGACAGGCACGACCCGCAAGAACTCCTAAATGGGCTCCAGCGGGGTGAGGCATCCCTGCTGGGCCGTGCAGATGGCGCACGGAGCACGTCGCTGTTCGCGAGCATTACCTACTCCTTCACCTACCTGCCCGCTGCTGACCAGCAGGCATTAATTGCCCTCAGCCTGTTTCACGACGTCGTTCTCAGTGACGTGCTCGGAGTCTTTTCGCGGGTGCCGACGGTTCCCGAACACTTCCGCGAGCGCACTGCCGAAGAATGGGAGCAGCTACTGCAGCGGACGGCGAGTATCGGGCTCCTCACCGAACTAGCGGAGGGCGTATATCGGATTCATCCTGCCTTGCCGCCCTACCTCACCGCCATGTGGCGGAGACACGATCCCGATAGATACGCCGATCAGTACGGGGCAGCACTGTTGGCACTGCTCCACGCTCAGGTCACCTTCTGTAGATGGGTCTATGCGCAGTTGAAGAGCGGGAATACCGCACTCGCCTTCGCGCTCATCCATGTTCAACGGCGGACTTTGGGAAGCATGCTCGGCTATGCCCTGAACCAAGGCTTGTGGGCACTGGCAGAATCCCTCGTGCGGCCACTAAACGACTATTGGGAAGGCCAGGGCCTCATCCAGGAGGTACGCGGCTGGGTCGACCGCGCACGGCTCGCCCTCGAAGATATTGACGGCAACCCGCCCAGCCTTGATACCACCGCAGGTTCGCTTTGGCTGCTCCTAGTCGGCCGTGAAGCGCACCAACAAGTACTAGCACGTCAACTTAGCCAAGCCGAGCGCACTTACCAGGAAATCCACCATGCCCTGCAAAGTTACCCCGCCACGACCTGGCAACGCGGCCGCCTAGCGACAGTTTATAGCCAGCTTGGCTTGGTGGCCCAGCTGCGGGGGAAATTCAGGAAGTCGGAGGAGTGGTATCAGAGTTCCCTGTCTATCAGGGAGGATCTAGGTGATCGTTCGGGGATGGCCAGCAGCTATCACCAGCTTGGCCTCGTGGCTCAAGATGAGAAACGGTTGGAAGATGCAGAGAAGTGGCATCAGCGGTGCTTGGCCATCGAAAAGGAACTAAAGGACCGGCAGGGTATGGCCAGCAGCTATCACGAACTCGGCATTGTGGCGCATGAGCGAGGCGAGTTTGAGGATTCGGAGAGGTGGTGCCAGAGCGCTCTGGCGATTGATGAGGAACTACAAGACCGGCCTGGGATGGCCAGCAGCTACCAGCAACTGGGCATGTTGGCTCAGGGGCGAGGAAATTTCGAGGATGCAGAGAGGTGGTACCTGAGTTCCCTGGCCATCTGGGAGGAGCTAGGTGATCAGCCTGGGATGGCCAGGATTTACCACGAACTCGGCATGCTGGCCCGGCACCGGAAACTATTGGAGGAAGCGGAGGAGTGGTACGGACGCTCCTTGGCAATCAGAGAGAGGCTGGAGGACCTGCCTTCAATGGCCGCCATTTATCGCCAGTTTGTCATACTGGCTGAGACACGCGGCCGCCCTCTTGAATCCTTGACCTGGACGATCAAATGCCTGGCATGTTTCGAGGAGTTCCCTCATCCAGCGACCGCCCAAGTCCTTGACTTTCTCAAGCATTCGAGTTCATTGCTCGGGGTGCAGGCTCTGGAACAAACCTGGCGAACTGTGACGGGTGAAACACTGCCCGACGTCGTGCGTGCCTACGCACTAAGTGAACTGTAGAACATCAAGCGACAAGGAGATCTACTCATGACTAACCCGATCGAAATGGGTGCCAGGGCCGCAGCCCAACGTGTCACGACACAGCACACACCTACCCTTGTCGCCGACGTGGAGGTTGCAATCCACGCCCGCGAAACCACCAGCCGCCCTAATCAGTACCTTGATCCGATTTCCCTTGGATCCCTCATCGTAAGCATCGCAACCCTCGCCTGGACGATGTACAAGGACAGCAAGAAGGATGGCTCGGCTCCTCGCACGGAAGTGATTACGCGTCGCGTCCGCATCCAACTCCAGAACGCCGATGCGCCTGGAACAGAACTCGGCTCAGCAGAGCAGGCCCGGATCATCGAGGCCACGGTCGAAGAGACCCTCAACGCCGCACAAGCCGACCAAAGCCTTGAAGACTAGATAATGCCCAAATTCCTGGCTTAGCTTCGCCGTTTCGGTTGGGCACGGCGGCTGGTGAGGCGAAAACGTGAAAGTGCCTTCCTGACCTGGGACGATGAGCCTTGCTGAAGGGTTCTGTCGGTCCCAGCGGAGGGCACTTTCTACGTGAAGCCGTTTTCACCGGGGCAGAATCATGTTCCTGCCCCTGCCCCTGCCCCTGATTCGGCGAGTCGGGCTTCGAGGTCAGCGATGCGGCGGTCCTGGAAGCGGAGGTTGGAGCGGGCGGCCTGGAGGCGTTCGTCGAGGTGGCGGTTGTCGGCGGTGAGCTGCCGGACTCGTTGCTTGAGGGTGGTGTTCTGGGTGGTGATCCGCTGGATGGCCACCTCGGTCCACTCTGCTTCCAAGACACGGATCTGGCCGAGGAGTTCACCAATGGAAATGCGCTGGGTGCGGATTTCGGCGTGGGCGGCCTTGAGAGCCTCCTCTCCGTTCAGCGCCCGTTCGCGCCACGTTGCCTCGCGTTCGTCATCCTGCTCGACGAGCATCCTCGACCGTCGTTCGCCGGCGGCCTCCGTCATTGCCGAAGCAATGGCGGCCCGGGCATCGGGGTTGTCATAAAGGAAGGTGCGCGAGACGCCCGCACGCCGAGCGACGGCGGCGACGCTGACCTGGGCCTTCTCGCGCCGCAATCGAGCGATGGCCTCGTGGACGCGCTGCAGGGCGGCACCGGTCTTCTGACGACGGGCTGCCAGGGCCGCGGCCGTGCGCGGTGCGGGAGCGGTGGTCATGCGACGTCCTGTTCGTGGTCGGTGTCCTCGGCTGAGCGCGTATCGCTGTACTCGCTCTCCTCCTCGATGCCCGCGTCAGCGAGGTCGGCGGTCCGGAAGGCCGTGGACCACACGCGGTGGAAGTAGTCCTGGGGTTTGCGCAGGTCCAGGGCGAGGGCGTCATCGAGGAGACCGAGGCCGGCCAGGGCCTTCTCCAGGCCGTCGATGGCGCGGGCGGTGGGCTCGAAGTAGCGGTGCAGGTAGTCGGCAGTGGCATCGTCCGGGGCGCCCTCGGCCAGCAGTCGCCACTGCTCGCGCTTGCGCCGCCAGTAGAGCAGGTCGGCGCCGGACAGGACGAACTTGTCGCAGTTGTGGCAGTCGAGGCTGAAGGGGCAGGCGCCGCCGTCGACGACGGGCTGGAAGGTGCAGAACCCGCCCTCGGCGGGGGTGCCGCGGCGGGACAGGTCGATGGCCAGAGCCTGGGCCTGTTCGCGGGCGAGCGGGGTGGTGTCGCTGGTGAGGAGTTCACCGGGATGCGTGGTGCCTGGTCCGGCGACCCAGACGTGCTGAAGGACGTTCTCCAGGTCGGCGCTGGTCAGGTGGACGTAGTGCTCGGCCATGCGGTCGGAGACCTGGCCGAGGTAGCGGCGGATGTGCGTCAGACTTGCGCCGTGCCGCAGCAGCCGGGTGGCCAGCGTGTGCCGGGCCTGGTGGGCGACGTAGTGACCGCCGAGGTCAAGGTCGGCGAGCCAGCTGCGGAAGCCGGTGTGGAACCAGGTGTAGGACAGAGCACGGCGTCCGTCGGGGTTGAGGATGTCGGTGGGGAACAAGGCCAGATGGGCGCGTTCGGCGGCAGTGGGCGGGCGGCCGGCATGGTGGTCGGCGAACCGGGACAGGGTCTTGCGGCGGCGTTCTTCGAGCCGGTCCAGAAGTGGTTCGGGGATACGGACGGCCGCGTTCAGGTTGCCGACCTTGGTCTGGTCGTGCCAGAGCAGTGGCAGCCCGCCGTAGCGGCCGACGCAGTCCAGGCGGAGCTGGATGACCTCGCGGGCTCGTCGGCCGGTGACGATGATGCTCTCCCACATGTCCCTCAGGCCGCGGTCGTGCGGGTCATAGCGGTCGGCGAGTTGCTGCAGATTGGCCTCGTCCGCAAGCGCCTGGGCGACCTGGTCGGGGAAGGGGGTGCGGCTGCGGGGCTTGCCCGGGCCGCCGACCGGCATGGCTGCGATGAATCCGCGGTCCAGCCCGCTCTGCTCGGCGCTGCCGCGGTCCAGCGCGCCGCGCAGCAGGCCCCGGCCGTAGTTGAACACCATCCGGCGCGAGTTCTCGGTGACCGTCGCCTTCTTGCCGTCGAGACGGGCCTGACCGCGAAAGGCCAAGCCGAGGCGTTCGCGGTTGCGCAGGTCCGCGACGAAGCGGTGGATGTGCTCGCCGCGCAGCACGGTGGGGTCGTGGCCGCCGCCGGGCGCCTCGGCCTCGAGAAACGCGGACAGTTCGGCGCCGGCGCGGCGCACGAAGTCCACCGGCTGGGCGGTGCGCGGGCAGGTGGGCGATCGCAGCACCTCGGCGATGTGGTCCCACAATAGGTCGCGCAGCCACCGCTGGGTGATGCAGGTCAGGTCGACGTAGCTGGAGCGGTAGGGGAAGCGCACCCCGAAATGCTCGGTCTCGATGTAGCCGGCATCCCGGGTCTCGGAGGGGGTGAAATAGATCTTCCGCAGGGCCTGCTGCATCTCCAGGACCATCCGCTGGTGGTAGGCGCGGCGGAAGACGGACGCATCCAGGCCGGCCAGGGACGCCACGTCGCGGCGCTGGCACTCGTCCGCGAGTGACTGTACCCACGTCAGATGCCACACGGCGACGGGCTGCAGGCCGTGGACATACATGCCCCACTGCACCTCCGCCTGCAGCAAGGGCCGCAGCCCGCGCAGGTTGACCGTTCCGGTGCGGTGCACCGGCAGCTGTGCGCGGCACCAGGCGCGGAAGGCGACCTGGTCCTCGCAGGTCACCGGGACAGGGCGATCACGGCGCTCGTGGGTGGCGAAGTAGTTCTTCGGCAGCATCGCCCCGCCCGGCCGCCCGGCCCGGATGTAGCCGCGCTCGTGCGCGCCGCACAATCCCAGTGGCGAGGCGGCCAGCTCGTCGCACACGTCCGCTCGGCACTCACTGTAGCCCGGCAGCGACGGCTGGTCGGCCAACCACCGTTCGAACTCCGCCTCGCCCCCGCCGGGGTGCCGCTTCAGGTGGCTCAGCCATCGGTTGCGGTGCCGGAAGCACAGCACCAGTTGCAGGCTGAACGCCGGCCGCTGTGGGCAGATCCGGCACATCATCGCCTCCGGCATCTCCGTGGCTGGCAGCGGCTCCGCGGTCCGCAGGTACTGAGCCCGGCTCATACCGCGCGCCTCCGCCTCCTGCCACTGCTCGACATGCACTGAGCACATCGCGTAGCGCCGCCAGCGGGGTCGCGCGCAGTCGACGACCGTGCAGCTCCACGGATAGACCGAGTGGGTCGGCGGGATCTTCAGCACTCCGCCGCGCAGCGCCGGGTCGAACTCGGGCCCGTTGATCAGCGCGGTGAGCACCTCCAGCCGGTCCCGTCGCATACGGGCATCCTGCTGCGGCAGCAGCAACGACTCCGTCACTTCGGCTCACCCCAGACCGTGCGCAGGGCGGCGTCGAAGACCGGGTCGTGGACGTCGACGTGTCCGTAGACCTCATCCACCATCGCCGCCGAGGCCCAGCCGCCGGCGTCGCGGGCGATCAACAGGTTGCCGTCGGCGGCGTCGAGAACCGCGGAAGTGAACGAGTGCCGGAAGGCATGGGGTTTCACGATCCCGAGTCCGGCGCGTTTCCCGGCCCGGCCGAGCATCCGCCGGGCGCCGACCGGCGCCCATGGCTGTCCGGTATCGGCGCCGTGGAGCTGGACCAGGAGCATGCCGTGCCCTGCGCCGCGGGGGTACTCGGTGGTGAGGTACTCGAAGTAGGTGTGCACCATCGCGGGGCTGACCCGTTTGATCAGCCCGCCGGTCACGATGCCGTGCTCGACCCGCCAGGGGTGCTTGCTTTTTGCCTCGGCCCGGTTCGGATTGCCGGGCCGGTGGCAGACGTGCAGGTGAGGGCCGCGGCACTCGCCGCAGGCCGCGTTCTCGCGCAGGTGCAGGTCGACCAGGTGGAGTCCGCAGAGCTCGCCGATGCGAAGCCCGCCGTCGGCGAGCCAGGTGACCACCAGCCGGTCCCGGGCGGCGTTCACCGTCTCCAGCAGCCTCTCCCTCGCCCCGTCCGGAAGCATCTTCGGATGCCGGCGGTGCGGCCCCTTCGGCGCCAGTGGGTTGGTGGGCAGCGACGGCTTGACATGCCCGAGGAACGAACGGCGCCGGTCCACCCGCGACGGCAGCCGCGACTTATCGAGCTTCTTGCCGAGTTCGCCGTTGATTCCGAGGGAGGACTGATACAGGTAGAAGCCCTTCAGACAAGCCGCCGCGGTCGACAGCGCGGAGTGGCCGTAGGGGCGCTTGCCGACACGCCACGGCTCGCCGAGCGGCATGCGGACCTCGGCACCGATGATGCCCATGTACCGTTCCATGTCCCGCAGTTGGACCTCGGCGAAGGTCAGGCACTCTCGCTCCAGCCACCGCAGATGGTCCACCAGCAGATACGCGTACGTCCTCTGCGTTCCCGAACCATCATGCAGACGCAGGAACCGGTCCGCCTCCGTGTGCACCGTCCCCTCGGGCCACACGATCGTCCATGACCGCCGCCCGTCCTTCCGCTCGATCTGCTGGACCCTCAGGTCCCCGACCACCACGTGCCGTGCCACTCGTCCTCCGTACCGACTCCAGAACATGACAGACGTCCCGGACACGGTCGGTAAACAAGCCTGGGACGTGCTGGTCACAGTCCCAGACGGACATCATGGGCAGGACTACCTGCGGTCGGTAAACTCGATCACCACGGGAGTGTTGTTCTCGTCCAGCCCCAGCGTGTCGATCCGCCCCCGGTGCCACGGACCAGTCGGGTACTCCGACGCCAGGAACCGAATCCCGAGCATCGACTCCATCCCCGCCTCGACCCGCCGCTGCAGCTCCACCTCCAGCGCAACCGTCGAACCGGGCAACTCGATGTCGCGCCCATCAGCGTCCCGCCGGAACACCATCAGCTCGGCCACCAGTACGTCCCCCTCCCATGATCCCTGCACGAGAACCAATCGCTCGGACGACCCAGGTATTCCGGACCCGAGTAGCCGAGTACAGGCCACAGACCTGAGGGCGACACGACGCCTGTGAGAAGAACTGTTGAGAGTACGACAAAGGCCAAACGATCGAGCCTGACCGCGTACGCTGCCAGTCAGTGGCCCGGATAGGCGATCGCGCCACGCCGGGCTGTGAGGCGCACCGGTGGACAGCCGGTGGACAGACGCCTTTGGACGGTGCAGCACGACGAAGGACGGGCCAGACTCACGCACCCGTGCTGATCAGGCAAAACGCGATGGAGCGGCAGCACGAGTCACACGGCAACATGATCGCTCATGGTCTTGTAATGCGTAGATCGTTGGTTCGATGCAGCAGGGGATTCCTGGGAAACCCCCAGTCACGCATCCTGTACCTGGGCTCCTTTGGCGGCTCGCTCCGAGTCCATCAACTTTAGGTTGACTCTGAACGATCTTTCGCTGCAGGGGCGTCTGGGCGACTTCCACCACGACCCGGGGTTCCGGCTCCGCACTGCGCTGGAGCTGTGATCCTTGGCCGCCCCGGAGAGCGACCGCCACCACCCGGCGTCACGTCGCCCGGCAACAGCCCGTCGTCGTTGCGATTCTCGGCCGCCCCGGAGGGCGACCGCCACCAGGACCCGCACGTCTGTGACGGCGTCTCCGACTCGTTGCGATCCTCGGCCGCCTCAGAGGGCGACCGCCACGACGGTGCGAGGCAGAGGGTGCCGTCGGGGTCGGTGTTGCGATCCTCGGCCGCCCCGGAGGGCGACCGCCACGTCCCGGAAGAGTCGCGGCGTCTTGGGCCACTCACGGTTGCGATCCTCGGCCGCCTCGGAGGGCGACCGCCACCCGGGTCGACGCAGGACGCGGCGATCAGCGCCCGAGGGTTGCGATCCTCGGCCGCCCCGGAGGGCGACCGCCACAAGCCATCGCCACGGGCAACCGCCCACGGCACGGAGTTGCGATCCTCGGCCGCCCCGGAGGGCGACCGCCACTCCGCCCGGACCGCATGACCCCCGTCCCGTCGCAGGTTGCGATCCTCGGCCGCCCCGGAGGGCGACGGCCACCTTGGGGTCCCGAACCTGCTGACGGCCTTCACGTCGTCCGGGCGTGGAACGGGTGAGTGCCGATGATGCAGCATCAGCAGGCCCTATACCTGCATGTGTGACTTTTTCCTTTGGCTGTCAGTGGGCTCGTGTAGTTTCTGCCTACTGGGCGAATCGGGGAGGTTCGTGCTGGCTATGGGGGTTCTGTGTCTTCAGGGAAGTTATACGCGCATAGTCGTAGTTCGGTCTCGGGTGTGCGGCATGAGCTGACGGACCACCTGCGTGGATCGGCGGCTCTCGCGCGTAGGTTCGGAGACGTTTTCGGGGCTGGGGACCTAGCGGAGTACCTCGCTCTGGTGCATGACGTCGGCAAGGGTTGCTGCTCCTGGCAGGACGGCTTGCTGCAGCGCGCTGAGCCGGAGGGAAAGCCGGTGGGGGTCCCGCACAAGGAGGCCGGCACCCGTCTGGCCGCCGAGTATGCGGGCCTGCCGTTCGCCGCCGCGGTGCAGGGGCATCACGGTGGTCTGCCAGACCAGCAGAAGATCAAGGACGTGCTGACCGCGCTCCGGGGCAGCGGGCCGGACGCCGCGGCTGCGCGTGAGGCTACTCGGCGAGTTGCCGAACTGGTTCCGGAGATCGTCCGCACGGGTCCGGTGGCGTTGCCGCCGTGGGTCTCGGCCCTACGGGGGGCGGTTGCCCGGACGGAGCTGGACCTGCTGGTGCGCATGGTCTTCAGCTGCCTGGTGGACGCCGACTTCCTCGACACCAGCGCGCACTTCGACGGCCTCGCGGCGCCACGGCTCGCCCCGGCGAGGGACATGGGCCTCTTGTCCCAGAGGTTCGAGGACAGGCGGGCCGCGTTCCTGGCGGAGAGGCCGGAGTCCCCGGTGGACGAGATCCGCGGACGGGTTTTCGCCGAGGCGGTGGCCGCTGCCTCGCGCGAGCCTGGTATGTATGTCCTGCATGCGCCGACCGGAGGGGCGAAGACGATTGCTGCCGGCGGCTTCGCTCTTCGCCATGCTGCCGCACACGGGATGCGGCGGGTCGTGTTCGCCGTGCCCTTCATCAGCATCACGCAGCAGAACGCGGCGGTGTACCGGTCGCTCCTCGATCCTCTGGAGGAGGACGCGGATCGTGAATCGGTGGTTCTGGAGCACCACAGTTCCGTCAGTCTGGATGAAGACAGCGACGAGGGTGCTTGGGCGCGTCTGGCCGCCGAGAACTGGGACGCTCCGGTCGTCGTGACGACCATGGTTCAGTTTTTCCAGTCGCTGTTCTCCGCGAAGCCCTCCGCCATGCGCAAGCTGCACCGGTTGGCGGGATCGGTCATCGTGCTGGACGAGGTACAGGCGCTTCCCGACCGGCTGTTGAACCCGATCCTGAGTGTGCTGAGGGGGCTGGTCGAGCGTTACGGGGCGACGGTCGTCCTGGCCTCGGCGACGCAGCCGGACTTCTGGTCGCTGTCGAAACTGGACGGGGTGCCGCGCCACGGCATGCTGGAGGACGTGCCTGGCTTGTTCGACGAGCTGAGGCGTGTGACGTACGAGTGGCAGCTCGGCGACGACGTGACCTGGCAGAGCGTGGCCGAGGACATCGAGGAGCGAGCAGGCGATCAGGTCCTCGCGGTGGTCAACACCACCCGGGACGCGGCGCGCCTGCACCGCCTTCTCACCGAGGATTCGTCGGCGCCCGGTCCGGTCCTGCACTTGTCGACGCGGATGACCGCGGAGCACCGCCGTGAGGTGATCGACCAGGTCCGTATCCGTCTGAAGGAGGGCCTTCCGGTACGGGTCGTGTCGACCTCCCTGATCGAGGCCGGTGTCGATGTCGACTTCCCGTCGGTGTACCGCGCGTGGGCACCGGCGGAGTCGTTGCAGCAGGCTGCGGGGCGATGCAACCGCGACTCGCGGATGGAAGAGCCGGGCACGGTGGTCGTGTTCCGGCCTTCCGACGGCGGGACTCCGAAAGATCTGTCCTACCTCGCCGCCCTTGAAGCTACCGCTGAGTTCTTCGGCCCGTATCCGCTGGCCGATCCCGACGACCTGGAGGCCCTGGCCGGTTACTACGCCAAGCGCTATGCGCTCCAGGGCGAGGACCACGCCATGGGCGAGCGTATCGAGGAACTGCGCCGGGCCTGGGACTTCCCCCAGGTCGCTCGCGAGTTCCGCATGATCGACGACGTCTACGGTCAGTCCGTCGTGGTGGTCCGGTCCCAGAAGACGGCTGAGGAGCAAGACGCGATCTGGGCGGACATCCACCGGCTGCGCGCCCCCTACCCCAGCGGGCCCGAGTGCCTGCGCCGCCTGCAGCCGCACACTGCGACCCTGCCACGCCACGAGGTCGCCGAAGCGCTGCGGTCCGGGCTGGCGGAGCCCGTCGTGGGAGACCTCGTCGTATGGCGCGGCCACTACGACGAGGTCAGAGGGCTCGATCCCGAGGACCGCGAGGACAGCTCCGCCTTCCTCGTCTGACACCGCACCCCTGTCCGACGCCTTTCTCTGCCGTGCCGGCGCTCCCGCTCGGCTGATCTTGCCGTCGCCGACCCCGTGTTCCGGCACGGCACCCCCGTTCTCTTCGGCCCGGAGCCGACAGCACACCGAAGGAGCCCTTTCCTTGAGTACCGTGACCACCAGCCCACGCCGAGAAGCGCGCGGCAACGACGGATGGGCCTTTCCTGATCTCGTCGTCGAGACCTGGGGCGATCTCGCCTGCTTCACCCGACCCGAGTTGAAAGCGGAACGGGTCAGCTATCAGGTGATGACGCCATCTGCGGCGAACGGCCTGCTCCAAGCCATCTTCTGGAAGCCACAGTTCCAGTACGTGATCCGCCGCATCGAGGTTCTGGCACCGATCCGGTGGACACGGCTACGACGCAACGAGGTCGGCTCCGTGATCACCGGACCCGACTACCGCAACCTCCGCCAGGGAAAGGGCCGCCGGTACGACGTCGAGGAGGACCGCGACCAGCGCAGCACCATGTGCCTGCGCGACGTCCGCTACCGCATCCACGCCCAGATCGTGGTCGCCGCCCACGCCCTCAAGGGCTCGGCCGCTCATCCGCCGGCCTCCGAGGAGAAGTTCCGCGAGCAGCTGCGCCGACGGGTGGAGCGGGGCGCCTGTTTCTCCCAGCCGTTCTTCGGGTGCCGGGAGTTCACCGCGTTCTTCGGCCCCGCCAACCCGGACCACGACCATCTACGACTCGATCACACCGAAGAGCTCGGGGTGATGCTCCACTCCATCGCCTACACGGAGGCGGGCGAACGCTACCGCTGGTTCAGGGCCAGCCTCCTCGACGGAGTTCTCGAGGTACCCCTGCAGCCCTTGGGCGAGGAGTCCGTCGACATGCCCCGGGGCCCGTGGCGCGCGGACACGAAGGAGAACTGACCGTGCTGCTGCAACGGCTTACCGAGTACGCCGACCGGCTCGGCGGTGTCCTGCCAGCCGAGTACTACCGCACCAAACAGATCCACTGGGTTCTCGACCTCGGCACGGACGGCACTGCCACGCTGAGGGACTTGAGGGTCTCGGCGAAGAATCGCGACCAGGCCCGCACCATGCCGGTGCCCTACGTACAGCGGTCCGGCACCAAAGTGCCGCCCTACCTGCTCGTCGACACCGCCGAGTTCGTCCTGGGCGTTCCCAAGGCCGACAAGACGAACCCGCCCACGGACAAAGCCCGGGAGGAAGCCGACCGCCGCCACGCTGCCTACCGCGACTTAGCCCTGCTCTGGGCCCAGGGCAAAAGGGACGACCCCGGCGCCACGGCTCTGCGCTCGTACTTCACGGGCGGCGGCCTGGCCGGCCTGGACATCCCCGACGAGGTACAGGCCAAGGACACCGTTGCGGTGATGGCCGCAACGCGCTGGCTGCACGAGGAACCCACCGCCCAGTCCACCTGGGCGTCCGTCGTACGGGAACGCAAGGGCGGCGCCGACGACAAGCCCGGCCTGTGCCTCGTCTGCGGCACCACCGCCCCCCTGCTGGCCACCATCCCGGAACCGGTGAAGAAGGGGGCCGTCCCCACCAGCGGCGGCAGCAACGAAGGGCAGCTCGTCAGCATCAACAAGGCCGCCCAGGGGAGGGACGGCAAGACCCAGCTGGTGAACACCCCTATCTGCCACCGCTGCGGCGGCCGGGCCATGGCCGTCCTCAACCACCTGCTCGCCACCGACACCCACAGCCGGCGCTTCCGCGACGACGGCGTCATGGTGTGGTGGACCCGCCAGGCAGGCGACGACTCCGCGATGGCACTCCTCTTCGGCAACGCCCCCGAACCGGCCGACATCGCCCACCTCATCGACTCCCTCGACAACACCCCCACGCCCCACACCGCGCAACGGGTCGACGACGACGAGTTCCACGCACTGACCCTCGGCCTCAACAACGCCCGCCTCGTGGTCCGTGACTGGATCGACATCCCCCTCACCGACCTCAAGGCCACCGTCGCCGCCTGGTACACGGACCACGGCGTCTACGACGGATGGAAAGGCACCACCCGCTACGTCCCCCTCTGGCTCCTGGCCCTGTGCTGCGGACGCGCCCAGGACGGCCGCTACGCCAAAGACAGCGCACCCCACGGCCTGGAAGCCGAACTCGTCCACAGCGCCCTGCGCCGCACCCCGCCACCCGCCCGGACACTGCCGCTGCTCCTGCAGCGCATCCACGCCGACCAGCACCTCGACACCGCGCGGATCGCGCTGCTGCGCCTCATCCTCAACCGCTCCAGCGATCCCAAGGACCACGTCACCATGACCCTGGACGCCGACTGCCGCGATGCCTCCTACCTGTGCGGACGTCTCTTCGCCGTCCTCGAGGACATCCAGACCACCGCGCTGCCCAACCTCAACACCACCCTGCGCGACAAGTACTTCCGCACCGCGGCCACCGCCCCAGGCACCACCCTCACCAACCTCCGAGTCGGTGCCAACGCCCATCTCAAGCGCCTGCGCCGGGACAAGAAGGGGGCTGTCGCATCGCTGGAACGCCGGCTCAGCGAACTCTTCGGCCTGTTCAACGACGACATGCCCCGCCACCTCACCCCCCTCCAGCAGGGCCGCTTCGTCATGGGATACGAGCACGAACGAGCCGCCAAATGGGACCGGATCCGGCGCGCGAAGGAAAAGGGCGAGACCAGCCCGGAGGAGTGATCCTCCGCAGCGCCCGCCACCCGCCCCACAACCCTCAACTGAGCCCGCACCTCAAGGAGTAGCGAGAACATGACCGCACCGCACCTGGACCCGGCCCGCAAGCACGACTTCGTCTTCCTGATCGAAGCCACCGACTCCAACCCCAACGGCGATCCCGACAACGGCGGCCTGCCCCGCACCGATCCCGTGACCGGCCAGGGTCTGATCACCGACGTCGCCCTCAAGCGGAAGATCCGCAACACGGTCTCGCTGATCAACGAAATCGACAAGAAGCCTGGCTACGAGATCTACGTCGAGGCCGGCGTCGCTCTCAACGCCCAGCACGAACGCGCCTACGCCGGCGGCGACCAGGGCGGCAACGCCACCAACCAGGCCACCGCGCAAAAGTGGATGTGCCAGAACTTCTTCGACGTCCGCATGTTCGGCGCCGTCATGTCCACCGGCAAGGCCGACCGCAAAGCCGGCCGGGTCCAGGGGCCGGTCCAGATCGGCTTCGCCCGCTCCATCGACCCCGTCACCCCCTTCGACATCGGCATCACCCGCGTCACCCCGACCCGGCAAGAAGACGTCGAGGCGTGGAACAACCCCGAGGAAGGCAAAAACAAGGGCAAGGAGACCGAGATGGGCTCCAAGCACATCGTCCCCTACGGCCTCTACAAGGGCGCCGGCCACTTCAGCGCCCCCCTCGCCTCCCGCACCGGCGTCACCTCGAACGACCTCGCCGTCCTCTGGCGCGCCTTCACCCACATGTTCGAGCACGATCGCGCAGCAGCCCGCGCCGGCCTCGCCCTGCGCGGCCTCTACGTCTTCACCCACGCGGACGCCTTCGGCAGCACCCCCGCGCACGAACTCATCGACCGCATCACGGTGAAACCCCTCGGCGAGGCCACCGCCCGCAACTTCGCCGACTACGGAAGCATCGACGTGCGCGACGCCGACCTGCCCGACAGCGTCACCATCACGAGGCTCGTCGGGTGACCACGCCGCACCAGCCCACGACAGGAGAGGGAGACCTCACCCAGGTCTCCCTCTCCTCTCTGGAGCACTACGCCTACTGCCCACGCCAGGCCGGCCTCATCCTCCTCGAACAGACGTGGACCGACGACGCCGCCACCGTCCGCGGCACCCTTCTCCACCAGCGCGTCGACACCCCCGGAAACCACGGACGCGGCACCATCCGCACCCTCCACGCCCTCCCCGTATGGAACGACCAACACGGGCTCACCGGCGTATGCGACACCGTCGAACTCCACGCGGACGGCCGCATCCTGCCCATCGAACACAAGTCCGGCCGCTACCTACCGGGAGGCCCGGCCGATCTCCAAGCCGCAGCACAAGCCATGTGCCTGGAAGAGATGTTCAGCCGCCCCGTCCCTCAAGCCGCCATCTACTCCGGCACCGACCGCCGCCGCCACACCCTCACCATCGACCAAACACTGCGCTCCCGCGTCCTACAAACCACCCACCAAGTCCGACACCTGCTCAACCACGGCCAACTGCCCCACCCCGTCGCCGACAGCCGCTGCCGACGCTGCTCCCTGGCCACCGACTGCATGCCCAAACTCCTCACCGCAACCGGCCGCTACCAGCAAGCACTCACCCGCCTCTACCGCACCGACGACCAGGACGACGAGTGACCACCGAACTCCTCAACACCCTCTACGTACAGACCCAAGGAGCCGACCTCCGCCTCGAACAGGACAGCCTACGAGTCCACCTCCCCGAAACCCCCGGCCGAAAAATCCTCCCCCTGCGCCGCATCGACTCCCTCGTCCTCTACGGACACGTCAACCTCTCCACCGAACTCATCACACGCTGCGCCCAGGACCGACGTCCCGTCATCTGGATGACCCGAGGCGGCCGCTACCTCGCCCGCCTCGACGGAGCCGTAAAAGGCAACGTGCTCCTGCGCCACGCCCAGCACCAGATCCACGACGACGCTGCCGCCCGCCTCGACATCGCCCGAAACATGGTCGCCGGGAAGATCCGCAACAGCCGCTGGATCCTCCTTCGCGCCGCCCGTGACGCCGAACCCGCCGCACGGCTGAGGATCAGAACCCACGCCGACGAACTCGCCGCAGCCCTCATCACGACGCGCGACGCCGAGTCGCTCGACATCGCCATGGGCATCGAAGGCAACGCCGCCCGCGCCTACTTCACCGCTCTCAGCTATGCACTCCGTCCCTCCAAGGACATCCCACCCTTCACCCACCGCAACCGCCGACCACCCACAGACCCTGTCAACGCCTTGCTCTCCTTCACCTACGGACTGCTCAGGAGCCTCGTCCACGGAGCCGCCGAACAAGTCGGCCTCGACCCGCACATCGGCTACCTCCACGGCCTGCGTCCCGGGAAACCCGCACTCGCCCTTGACCTCATGGAGGAGTTCCGCCCCGTCCTCGCCGACCGGTTCCTTCTCACCCTGCTCAACCGCCGCCAGATCCGCGGCGAACACTTCGAGGTCCTGAGCGGAGGAGCCGTACGCCTCACCGACGAAGGCCGCACCACGGTCCTCGGTGCCTGGCAAGAATGGAAAGCCCAACCCTGGGAACACCCCATCGCCGGCCGGGACGTCCCCGCGGGCCTCCTCCCCGTCGTCCAGGCCCGCATCCTTGCCCGCCACCTCCGCGGCGACCTACCCGCTTACCTCCCCTGGACGGCAGCGTGATGGACCTTCTCCTGACCTACGACGTCGACACCACCACCCCCGAAGGCCGCCGCAGACTCCGCCGCGTTGCGAAACTCTGCGAAGGCCACGGGCTTCGAGTCCAGAAATCCGTCTTCGAGATCATCGCCAGCAACACAGATCTGCTTAAACTCACGGCATCGGTGAACGACATCATCAACCCGGACACCGACAGCGTGCGCCTCTACCGGCTGCCCTCCGAGGGCCTCGCCGACGTACAAACGCTCGGCACGGCCCAGATCGAAGCACACCGTCAGGACTTGGTGCTCTGACTGCTTCGGAACCTCAAGCACACACACAACACGCAGATCACGCCGAAGTGAAATGCCCTTATTTGGCGATTCTGTCGCTCGTTAGCTTCCCCGAGAACAGTTGCCGATATGCTGTTCCCGCTGGTCAAGCAGCGTGGCGGTCGCCCTTCGGGACGACCGAGGATCGCAACTCGAACTCCACGGTGATGGTCTCGTCGTCGCCGTCGTGGCGGTCGCCCTTCGGGACGACCGAGGATCGCAACCCCGGATTCGCGGGCTGACGTGCATCCCTTCGCGAGGTGGCGGTCGCCCTTCGGGACGACCGAGGATCGCAACCACGTAGTCGCTGCGGACGCCCGGAGCGATCTTGCGGGTGGCGGTCGCCCTTCGGGACGACCGAGGATCGCAACGATGTTCATCGGTTCCATCCGATGGAGGCGACGAGGTGGCGGTCGCCCTTCGGGACGACCGAGGATCGCAACCGAGGAGACGCAGTGCACACCACCATCCCGCTCCGCGTGGCGGTCGCCCTTCGGGACGACCGAGGATCGCAACGCCGTGGTCTTCCGCCAGACACGAACGGGGGTGTCCACGGTGGCGGTCGCCCTTCGGGACGACCGAGGATCGCAACGGGATGGACAGCTCCCGCATGACCGGCGCGGCGGCAGTGGCGGTCGCCCTTCGGGACGACCGAGGATCGCAACCTCCTCATCCATCGCGGGTGAAAATGAAGTGGCTGGGTGGCGGTCGCCCTTCGGGACGACCGAGGATCGCAACGCCCACCAGCGCGAGGGGACCCCCATCGGGGCAGAGTGGCGGTCGCCCTTCGGGACGACCGAGGATCGCAACTGCCGTTGGACCGGTGGACCATCCGCCTGTAGCGGCGTGGCGGTCGCCCTTCGGGACGACCGAGGATCGCAACTTCGCTGCGGTTGGCGTCAGCTTGTCCGGGCGCAGCGTGGCGGTCGCCCTTCGGGACGACCGAGGATCGCAACTCGACTGCGGACAGCGGCACGAACCAGCGGTAGGGTGGCGGTCGCCCTTCGGGACGACCGAGGATCGCAACCAGTTGTACGGGACGAGCGACAGCTTGTTCGACGAGAGGTGGCGGTCGCCCTTCGGGACGACCGAGGATCGCAACAAGCACACCAAGGCCAGGTGGGGCGGCACGCCGCTGGTGGCGGTCGCCCTTCGGGACGACCGAGGATCGCAACTCGGTGCGGTACCGGCTGCGGGCGTCCCGGAGGACGGTGGCGGTCGCCCTTCGGGACGACCGAGGATCGCAACTTCGCACCGGTCGCGGTGTTGTTGACGCGGAGGACGGGTGGCGGTCGCCCTTCGGGACGACCGAGGATCGCAACTCCGAGACGTCGTGTCAGGCCGCGTCCTCGATGGCGTGGCGGTCGCCCTTCGGGACGACCGAGGATCGCAACTATTACAAGATCGCATCATCCTGACCGTGTACAAACGTGGCGGTCGCCCTTCGGGACGACCGAGGATCGCAACGCCGGGGCTGCCGACCTCTTCACGCTCCTGGAGCGGTGGCGGTCGCCCTTCGGGACGACCGAGGATCGCAACGTGTCGTCGCGGACCAGGCGGAGGGCGGCCCGGACCGTGGCGGTCGCCCTTCGGGACGACCGAGGATCGCAACGTGTCGTCGCGGACCAGGCGGAGGGCGGCCCGGACCGTGGCGGTCGCCCTTCGGGACG
>NZ_JBSFVR010000018.1:0-50254 GCF_053592415.1 Streptomyces sp. NPDC002690
ACCCGACCTTCCTGCTGGACGGGCTCAGCGCTGAGCCTGCCCACCGGATCCTCTGTCGTGGGTACGCGTACCGAGCAGCGGTCAGCCGGAGAGGCGGACCGGCATGATCAGGTACTTGTACGCGTCGTTCGCCTCGGCGTCGACGGCCGGACGGCCGCTGAGCAGGGCGGGCTTCGTGGAGGTGGTGAAGGAGAGCTGGGCGACCGGGGAGTCGATGGCGCTCAGCCCGTCCAGCAGGAAGGTCGGGTTGAAGGCGATCGAGATGTCGTCGCCTTCCAGCACCGCGTCGACGCGCTCCACAGCCTGTGCGTCGTCCGAGGAACCGGCTTCCAGGATGAGCACACCCTGCTCGAAGCTGAGCCGCACCGGGGTGTTCCGCTCGGCGACGAGGGCCACACGCTTGACGGCCTCGACGAACGGAGCGGTCTCGATCACGGCGACGGAGTTGAACTCGGTCGGGAAGAGCGTGCGGTACTTCGGGAGGTCGCCTTCGAGCAGACGGGTGGTCGTACGGCGGCCGGCCCCCTCGAAACCGATCAGCCCCTCGCCCGCACCGGCGCCGGAGAGCGCCAGGGTGACCGTGTCGCCGCTGGTGAGCGCCTTGGCGGTGTCCAGGAGCGTCTTGGCGGGCACCAGGGCCACGGCGGAGGCGTCCGGGTTCTCGGGCTTCCACTGGAACTCGCGGACGGCGAAGCGGTAACGGTCGGTCGAGGCCAGCGTGACGGTCTCGCCCTCGATTTCGATGCGGACGCCGGTGAGCACCGGGAGGGTGTCGTCGCGGCCGGCGGCGATGGCGACCTGGGCGGCGGCGGAGGCGAAGATCTCGCCGGGCACCGTGCCGGTCGCGGTCGGCATCTGCGGCAGCGCCGGGTACTCCTCCACAGGCAGTGTGTGGAGGGTGAAGCGCGAGGAGCCGCAGACCACGGTGGCGCGCACACCGTCGGTGGAGATCTCCACCGGCCGGTTGGGCAGAGCGCGGCAGATGTCGGCGAGCAGGCGGCCGGAGACCAGGACCGTGCCGTCCTCCTCGATCTCGGCGTCGACGGAGACCTTCGCGGAGACCTCGTAGTCGAAGCTGGAGAAGCTGAGGGCACCGTCCTCGGCCTTCAGCAGAAGGCCCGCGAGGACGGGCGCCGGCGGACGGGCCGGGAGGCTGCGGGCCACCCAGGCCACCGCCTCCGCGAGTACATCGCGCTCCACCCGGATCTTCACCGGAACCGCCTCCTGCTGTTGCTCGCTCGCCCTGCTGGCCTCGTCGTCGATTCGGGTCCGTCGGCCGAGGGGCCGGGGCGGACGCCGGGGTCCAGTCTGACGTACGGCGCCGACACTCGTCGCTGCTCGGGGTCAAGTCGCCCGAAGCGGTCCGAGAGCTCGGCGGGCAGAGTTGTGCACAGCCCCCACTTCGAAGCTGATTCCTGGCTAACTCTGAGGGGTAGTAGTAGTAGGCCCTGTGGAAACCGTGGATAACGTCGTTTTCGCAGGTCAGAACCTGTTTTTTGTCCACCGCCCCTGTGGGTGCGGTCCGTGGATAACCAGGCACTTCTGTGGACACACGGAAGTTCTGCACACCCGATGCACAGGACAGGGGTACTTCTCCCCAGGGCCGTCCCCAGCTTTACCCCGGTTCCCCACAGCCCAATCGACCTCCTTGGTGTGACGGCTTTCACTCTCGACAGTGAGGAGGGGTGTCGTGTTGCCGAACAGTGGACAGAGGTGTGGAGAAGAGGGTTCCTCCTGGGGACAAGAGCACTGATCCTGTGAGTTGGCGGTGGACAACCGGGAGGGGGTGCTGTGGACGGAATTCTTATCCACAGGCTGTGGATCACGGTTGACCACAAATCCCCAGGCAGCTGACCTGGCCTGATGGAGTATCGACAGCGCGCCCTGTGGACGCAATCTGGACAACTTCCTGGTCCCCAGGCTGTGGAGGGAAAATTCCCCGCAGATCTGTGGAGAAGCACCGTGTCTGCGCTTCTGTGACCTGCTGTTCGAACCGCGACAAGCGCCGCACTCGCCCGGAACGATGGTTCCGGACACCCCTGAAACGCCGGAAACGCTCCCTGAGGAGCCCCTCCGGGGGCGGTAAGAGGGGCGCGGAGAGTCGTCGGCGGCTCTCCGCGGACGCTCTGGAGGCCGCTGGGAGAAGCGGGAGTCTCCGGCCGGCCTCCCGCCGGCCTCCCGGGACGAGATCCTGAACGAGACCGCGAACGAGACGGCGAACGAGACGGCGAACGAGACCGCGAACTACGAAGAGGCGCCCCGCCGGACCCTGAAGAGGTCTGGCGGGGCGCCTCGTTGTTCGTTGTCCACTCCCTGTGGGCGGAGTACGCCGGGAGCGGGTGCTCGTACCGCGACTGCCGGCGGGACAGGCGGGACAGACGCTCGGGCGTTCCGGGCGTTCGGGCGCCCGAACGGGGGCGGGACTGCGGGTGTCAGCCGTTCTTGATGCGGTTGGTGAGCTCGGTGACCTGGTTGTAGATGGAGCGGCGCTCCGCCATCAGTGCGCGGATCTTGCGGTCCGCGTGCATGACCGTGGTGTGGTCACGACCGCCGAACTGCGCGCCGATCTTCGGCAGTGAGAGGTCCGTCAGCTCTCGGCAGAGGTACATGGCGATCTGCCGGGCCGTCACCAGCACCCGGCTGCGCGACGAGCCGCAGAGGTCCTCGACCGTCAGCCCGAAGTAGTCGGCGGTGGCCGCCATGATCGCCGGTGCGGTGATCTCCGGAGCGGAGTCCTCCCCGCCGGGGATGAGGTCCTTCAGCACGATCTCGGTCAGGCCGAGGTCCACCGGCTGCCGGTTGAGGCTGGCGAAGGCCGTCACCCGGATCAGCGCGCCCTCCAGCTCACGGATGTTCCGCGAGATCCGGGACGCGATGAACTCCAGCACCTCCGGCGGGGCGTTCAGCTGCTCCTGCACCGCCTTCTTGCGCAGGATCGCGATCCGCGTCTCCAGCTCGGGCGGCTGCACATCGGTGGTGAGCCCCCACTCGAACCGGTTGCGCAGCCGGTCCTCCAGCGTCACCAGCTGCTTGGGCGGCCGGTCGGAGGAGAGCACGATCTGCTTGTTCGCGTTGTGCAGCGTGTTGAAGGTGTGGAAGAACTCCTCCTGCGTCGACTCCTTGCTCGCCAGGAACTGGATGTCGTCGACGAGCAGGATGTCCACGTCGCGGTACCGCTTGCGGAAGGTGTCGCCCTTGCCGTCGCGGATCGAGTTGATGAACTCGTTGGTGAACTCCTCGGAGCTCACGTACCGCACCCGCGTCCCCGGGTAGAGGCTCCGCGCGTAGTGCCCGATGGCGTGCAGCAGATGGGTCTTGCCGAGTCCGGACTCCCCGTAGATGAACAGCGGGTTGTACGCCTTCGCCGGCGCCTCGGCCACCGCCACCGCCGCCGCGTGCGCGAACCGGTTGGAGGCGCCGATGACGAAGGTGTCGAAGAGGTACTTCGGATTCAGCCGGGCATGCGGCTCGCCCGGACCTGGGGCGGGGGACGGCTGCGAGCCGGGTCCCGGCATCCCGCCCCCGTTCCGCCCGGGACGGTGCTGCTGGTCCTGGAGGTCGTGGCGCTCGGACCGCTGGGACTCGTACCCCTGACGCTCCGGAGGCTGCGGGCGGTAGTCGTGCGAGGGCTGCTGCGGACGTCCGGTGCCGTACGGCTCGCGCCACTGGTCCGCCGGCTGTTCGCGGTCCTGGTAGCCGCCGTGCCGCGGTTGCTGCCAGGACAGGTCCTCCTGGGTACGCGGCCAGGCGCCCGGCTCGGGGCGCTGCTGGTACTCCGGGTACGCGGGGCGGGCCGTCGGCATCCCGTCGTCCTGCGGGCGGTGACCGTACGTGTCGTACGGGTCGACGTGGTTCTGCTCGTCGTGCGACGGGTTCGGGTACCGGTGGTTCTGCCGGCCCTGCTGGGTCTGGTGCAGCGGCGGCGCCGGCGGGGTCGGCTCGCCGACCGAGTCGTCGACGGTGATCGCGATCCGGATCGGCCGGCCGCACTCGCGCGTCAGCGTTTCACTGATGAGCGGCGCGAGCCGTCCCTCAAGGACCCGCTTGCCCCACTCGTTGGGTACGGCGAGCAGCGCGGTGTCGGCGACCAGCGCGAGTGGCTGGCAGCGCTCGATCCACTGTTTGTCCTTCGGCTCGATGCCCTGCTGGCCCTCACCGAGGAGATGTTCCAGCACGCGTGGCCACACTGCGGCAAGATCGGCAGGTACGTCAGCCACAAGGCACGCTCTCTCGCATGTCCCACGAATATGTGGTTCCCGGGACGGAATGGGTCGGGTCGGGTCAGGCCCGGCAGGGGGGAACGAAAAGAAACCGGAGTTCAGCCACGGTAGTCACCGCGACCCGCCCGGTTCAAGTTGTTGTCCACAGCCTGTGCATAGCGGGGGGTCGCTCGCGCCGAGTTTGACCGGATGGCGTAGCCGCGCGTACCGTGACCAGGTCGAGTTGTCGATGGCTGCTGCCGCCTGCCTCCGATGGGCAAAGATCACGATCTGTGATTGTGAAGCGGTGCACTAAGGCGTTTACGCGAGTTCCTCGTGGGCGCACGGTGACAGCCAGGCGATGTCCCGCCATCACCCGATTTATTCTGGAGCCCCCGAGTGAGCAAGCGCACCTTCCAGCCGAACAACCGTCGTCGCGCCAAGACCCACGGCTTCCGCCTGCGTATGCGTACCCGTGCCGGCCGCGCGATTCTCGCGAACCGCCGTGGCAAGGGTCGCAGCGCCCTGTCCGCCTGATCACCCACAGGTCATGACGTGCTGCCTACCGAGAATCGGCTGAGGCGGCGCGAGGACTTCGCGACCGCGGTACGACGAGGACGCAGGGCTGGTCGCCCTCTGCTCGTCGTCCATCTACGCAGCGGTACTACGGACCCGCACGTGTCGGGGGAGACCCCTCCCCCACCGCGTGCGGGTTTCGTCGTCAGCAAAGCCGTGGGTGGTGCGGTCGTCCGCACCGCTGTGAAGCGCCGGCTTCGCCATCTGGTCCGGGACCGGCTGGCTCAGCTGCCCCCCGGTAGCCTGGTTGTGGTGCGAGCGTTGCCCGGATCGGGTGACGCCGACCACGCTCAGCTGACCCGAGACCTGGACGTCGCCTTCGAGCGGCTGCTGGGAGGGGGCGCGCGATGAAGTACCCGCTGCTGGCTCTCATCAAGCTGTACCAGTGGACGATCAGCCCACTGCTGGGCCCTGTCTGCCGTTATTACCCGTCGTGCTCGCACTACGGGTTCACGGCGATAGACCGGCACGGGGCGATCAAGGGAACAGCGCTGACCGCCTGGCGCATTCTGCGATGCAATCCGTGGTCGCCGGGCGGTGTGGACCATGTCCCACCGCGCAAGCGTCCGCGCTGGCACGAACTGCTGCGC
Organism: Streptomyces sp. NPDC002690; assembly: GCF_053592415.1. Taxonomy (NCBI): domain Bacteria; kingdom Bacillati; phylum Actinomycetota; class Actinomycetes; order Kitasatosporales; family Streptomycetaceae; genus Streptomyces; species Streptomyces sp. NPDC002690. The sequence goes on from NZ_JBSFVR010000018.1 coordinate 5,366, forward strand.
AACGCGCTGCGCGGTGACAAGGGCGGGGACTCCGCCACTGATGTGCCCCCCGGGGACGCGGCAGCCGCCACAGCGGCGTCGGCCGCGCTGCCGGGCCCGGCCACAGAGACCTCGCCCAAAGCTCAAGGAGCCTGATTAGTGGACACGATTGCCAGTCTGTTCAGCTTTATCACCACACCCGTCTCATGGGTGATCGTCCAGTTCCACAAGGTCTACGGGGCGATTTTCGGTGACGACACGGGCTGGGCCTGGGGCCTGTCCATCGTGTCCCTCGTGATCCTGATCCGTATCTGCCTGGTCCCGCTTTTCGTGAAGCAGATCAAGTCGACGCGGAACATGCAGGTGCTCCAGCCGAAGATGAAGGCGATCCAGGAGCGCTACAAGAACGACAAGCAGCGTCAGTCCGAAGAGATGATGAAGCTGTACAAGGAGACGGGTACCAACCCGCTCTCCTCGTGCCTTCCGATCCTGGCGCAGTCCCCGTTCTTCTTCGCGCTCTACCACGTGCTCGCGGCCATCGCCAACGGCAAGACGATCGGCGTGATCGACCAGCCGCTGCTCGACAGCGCGCGCCAGGCGCACATCTTCGGTGCTCCGCTCGCCGCCAAGTTCATGAACAGCTCGGCCGAGGTGGAGGCTCTCGGTGCCTCCCTCGTCGACGTCCGGGTCGTCACCGCGGTCATGATCGTCATGATGTCGGCCTCGCAGTTCTTCACCCAGCGCCAGCTGATGACGAAGAACGTCGACCTCTCGGTCAAGACCCCGTACATGCAGCAGCAGAAGATGCTGATGTACGTCTTCCCGCTGATCTTCGCCGTGATGGGCATCAACTTCCCCGTCGGTGTCCTCGTGTACTGGCTGACCACCAACGTCTGGACCATGGGTCAGCAGATGTACGTGATCAACCAGAACCCGACGCCGGGCAGCAAGGCCCAGGACCAGTACCTCGGACGACTGCTGAAGAGCGTCACCCAGCACGGCGAGGTCCGCGGCCGGACGCGTCGCAACACCGTCAAGCGCATCTACGCCAAGGGCACGGAGCGCAACGACATCGAGCGCAAGTTCATCAACGGACTCTCCAAGCTGGGCCTCGCCGCCCAGGAGGACGGGACCGTGGCGAAGAGCGAGTCGGCGGTCGCCGAGGCCGAGGGCACCGCACAGCGGCGTCACCAGCCCAAGCGGCAGAGCAAGGCACAGCGGGCTGCCACCGCCGGTCAGACCGAGGCGACCACCGAGCCTGCTGACGGCGACACCCCGGAGGCCAAGACCTCGCTCCAGAAGCAGGACGACAAGTCGAAGCCGGCGGGCAAGCCCGCGTCGGGCTCCTCACGCCAGGCAAAGTCCGGACCGCGCAAGGGCCCGCAGCGGCCCAAGCACCCGTCCAAGAAGTAAGGAGTCCATCCGTGTCGGAAGGCACCATCTCCACGGCCGCCGAGGGCAGCGACACCCTGACCCGCCTTGAGCAGGAGGGCGAGATCGCGGCCGACTACCTTGAGGGTCTCCTCGACATCGCCGATCTCGACGGCGACATCGACATGGACGTCGAGGCGGACCGGGCGGCGGTCTCGATCATCAGTGAGTCGGCCCGTGAACTCCAGAAGCTGGTGGGTCGCGACGGTGAGGTGCTGGAGGCGCTCCAGGAGCTGACCCGGCTCGCGGTGCACCGGGAGACCGGTGACCGCAGCCGTCTGATGCTGGACATCGCGGGCTTCCGGGCCAAGAAGCGCGAGGTCCTGGCGGCGCTCGGCGCGAAGGCGGCGGACGAGGTAAAGAGCTCCGGTGAGCCGGTGCGGCTGGAGCCGATGACGCCCTTCGAGCGCAAGGTCGTGCACGACGCGATCGCGGCGGCCGGTCTGCGGAGCGAGTCCGAGGGCGAGGAGCCGCAGCGCTTCGTCGTCGTCCTTCCGGCCTGACCGGAACGTGTTCTGTCGGCCCCGTCTGTTCGCAGGCGGGGCCGATCTTTGTCAGCCTGATAGTCAGCCATCCACAGTGCGGTAGGGAAGGACGGTCCCCGTGACGGAGGAAGCAGCGCTCCCTCAGGCACCTGAGGCGGCCCAGGCGGTTTTCGGCGAGTTCTTCCCGGAGGCGGTCCGGTACGCGGAGCTGCTCGCGGACGCAGGCGTCAAGCGTGGGCTGATCGGTCCTCGTGAGGTCCCACGTCTGTGGGAGCGGCACCTGCTGAACTGTGCCGTGCTCTCCGAAGTGGTTCCGCAGGACGTGACGGTGTGCGACGTGGGCTCCGGCGCAGGGCTGCCGGGAATCCCGTTGGCCCTGGTGCGGCCCGACCTCAAGATCACGCTGCTGGAACCGCTGCTCCGGAGGACGAACTTCCTCCAAGAGGTAGTGGAGCTGCTCGGGCTCGATCATGTGACGGTCGTCCGGGGTCGGGCCGAAGAGGTCCTGGGCAAGCTTCAGCCGGTCCATGTCGTGACGGCACGGGCGGTCGCACCACTGGATCGTCTGGCCGGCTGGGGTGTGCCTCTGCTGCGCCCGTACGGCGAGATGCTGGCGTTGAAGGGTGACACCGCTGAAGAGGAGATCAACGGCGCGCGTGCCGCGCTGAGCAAGCTGGGCGTCGTGGAGACCGAGGTGCTGCATGCCGGGGCGGGTGTGGTGGACCCCACCACGACAGTGGTCCGAGTGGTCGTCGGTGAGAGCCCGGGCGGTGTGAGGTTCGCCGCAAAGCGGGCCAAGGCGGCGAGGGTGAGCCGGACGCGCCGACGCCGTTGAGTCGGCTTCCCTTGCCGGGATCGGGGCCCGGCAAGGGAAGGAACATCGGCGGGGTCCGGTCTGTCGGCTTGCGAGCGATGCTCCACAGAAGTAGCCCTGCCCCTCTCACGCGGAGTGTCGATGCTGGGTAGTTGCCCCGCAGAGGCATCGTGTTTCACGTGAAACGTCGCTCTCTGTTGCAGGGAATCATCGGCCGTGGCCGTGCGGCTGCCACGCCGCGGGACCGCAACCCCGAACGAGCTACCAAGTTGTCCACATCGGTGGTGCCATCCACAGAACAGCGGGCCTCGCTGGTTCACAACCCCGAAAGCATGGCAGGCTCTGCCTATTGCGAGCCTGAAGTCGAGGAGAGTGAATCCTTGCGGTCCGACGCCAACATCGCGGGACCGATGACCGATCCGGTCCCCGGTCCCCGTACCGAATCCCTGGGGGACGGTGTTTCACGTGAAACACCGCCGCCGATGGATGACACTCCTATTGGTCGTGCGGCCCAGCTGGCGGTGGAGGCCCTCGGCCGTGCCGGCGAGGGGCTGCCACGGCCTGACCGGACGCGCGTCATGGTGGTCGCCAACCAGAAGGGCGGTGTGGGCAAGACGACGTCGACCGTCAACCTTGCCGCCTCGCTCGCTCTGCACGGCGCCCGCGTTCTGGTGATCGACCTCGATCCGCAGGGGAACGCCTCGACGGCACTGGGGATCGATCACCACGCCGAGGTCCCCTCGGTGTACGACGTCCTGGTGGAGAGCATGCCGCTATCCGAAGTCGTGCAGCCCGTCCCGGACGTGGAAGGTCTCTTCTGCGCCCCCGCCACCATCGATCTCGCCGGTGCTGAGATCGAGCTGGTCTCCTTGGTGGCGCGCGAGAGCCGTCTCCAGCGCGCCATTCAGGCTTACGAGCAGCCCCTCGATTACATCCTCATCGACTGTCCGCCCTCGCTGGGCCTGCTGACGGTCAATGCGATGGTCGCCGGCGCCGAGGTCCTGATCCCCATTCAGTGCGAGTACTACGCGCTGGAGGGCCTGGGGCAGCTCCTGCGGAACGTCGAACTGGTGCGTGGTCACCTCAACCCGGACCTCCACGTGTCCACGATTCTGCTCACCATGTACGACGGCAGGACTCGACTCGCCTCCCAGGTCGCCGAGGAGGTGCGCAGCCACTTCGGTAAGGAGGTGCTGCGGACGAGCATTCCGAGGTCCGTACGTATCTCGGAGGCACCCAGCTACGGGCAGACCGTCCTGACGTACGATCCGGGATCGAGCGGATCGCTGTCCTACCTTGAGGCGGCGCGTGAGATCGCGCTGCGCGGCGTGGGCGTGCGGTACGAGCCCCAGCCCGCCCACTTGGGCAATCAGAGCACCCAGCGGAGCATTTCGGAGGGCATCCAGTGAGTGACCGTCGTCGAGGGCTGGGGCGCGGGCTCGCTGCGCTGATTCCCGCAGCTCCTTCGGAGAAGCAGGTGGCGCCCACGGGTGCCGGACAGGTACTGGCGGCGGAGCGAGGAGTGCCGGCCGCGAAGCTGCCCGCTCTGCCGAGCGGGCGCTTGGTCCCCGAGCCGAAGTCGGCGGAATCGTCGGCGGACCCGGAAGTTGTCGGCGCCTACTTCGCCGAACTGCTGCCGGACTCGATCCGTCCCAACCCTCAGCAGCCTCGTGAGGTGTTCGACGAGGCGGCGCTCGACGAGCTGATCGTCTCCATCAAGGAAGTGGGCCTCCTCCAGCCCGTTGTCGTGCGCCAGGTGGGGGCCGACAGCTACGAGCTCATCATGGGTGAGCGGCGTCTGCGCGCCAGCCGGGAGGCGGGACTCGAACGTATCCCCGCGATCGTCCGGGAGACCGACGACGACAAGCTGCTGCTGGACGCGCTCCTGGAGAACCTGCACCGGGCTCAGCTCAACCCGTTGGAGGAGGCAGCCGCGTACTCCCAGCTGCTCAAGGAGTTCAACTGCACTCAGGAGCAGCTGGCCGACCGGATCGGACGTTCGAGGCCCCAGGTCTCGAACACTCTGCGCCTGTTGCGTCTGCCTCTTTCCGTGCGGAGCCGGGTGGCCGCTGGGGTTCTCTCGGCCGGTCATGCGCGCGCTCTGCTCTCGCTGGAAGATCCCGAGCAGCAGGAGGAGCTCGCCCGTCGCATCGTCCGTGAAGGGCTCTCGGTCCGCTCGACCGAGGAAATCGTCAAGGTCATGGAGTCGAAGGGCGACCGCCCCGCGAAGTCGAAGGGGCCGAGGGCGGGAAGCCTGGTCTCACCCGCGCTGAGTGATCTGGCGTCACGACTTTCCGACCGGTTCGAGACACGGGTGAAGGTCGACCTCGGCCAGAAGAAGGGGAAGATCGTCGTCGAGTTCGCCTCGATGGAGGATCTCGACCGCATTCTCGGCAGCCTCGCGCCGGGCGAGGGCCGTGTACTGGACCGCGGCACCTCCGCGAAGCCGGCTGAGGACGAAGCGGCGAGCTGACGGCTTCCCCTCTCCGGCAGCGTGCAGAAGGACGGGCCTCAGGGCCCGTCCTTTGCTCTTTCCCGGGTATGCGCTCCCTGCCTGCGTGGATACGATGCGTTCTGGTAGGGCGCATCTCCCGGGATCGAAGGAAGTGAGGGATCGCCTTCATGGGGCGTCGGCTCGTACCGCTCACCCTGGACAATCTTCCGGATCTCCCCCGGCGCTGTCGGTCGTGTGTCTTCTGGGAGCTGGACCCGGTGAGGGCAGACGCCGCGATCAAGGCGGGTACGACGGATTCGGCCAAGGAATCCTGGCTCTCCGCCGTTCTCCTGGAGTGGGGTTCCTGCGGTCGTCTGGTCCAGGTCGACGACGTGCCGGTGGGCTATGTGCTCTACGCGCCCCCGGCCTATGTACCGCGTTCCATCGCCTTTCCCACCAGTCCGGTCTCGCCGGACGCCGTTCAGCTGATCACCGGGTGGATCGACCCCGCGTACCAGCGGCAGGGGCTGGGGAGGGTCATGGTCCAGACAGTGGCGAAGGATCTATTGCAGCGAGGCTTCAAAGCCATCGAGGCTTTCGGCGAGGCGCGCTGGAAAGAACCCGCCTGCCTTCTTCCGGCGGATCACCTGCTGGCGGTGGGTTTCAAGACGGTGCGTCCCCACCCCGTCCATCCGCGTCTGCGGCTGGATTTGCGTACGACGCTCTCCTGGAGGGAAGACGTCGAGCTGGCATTGGACCGATTGCTGGGAGCGGTGCAGAAGGAACCCGTGCTCCGGCCGCTGTGAAGTGGGGCGGAGGGGCGGGGGTACAGCGAAACGGGTCGGCCTCTTGAAGAGAGGCCGACCCGTTTCACGTGAAACATGTGTCGCGCGCGTGCTGCTCGGCAGCACGGAGCGGGGGTGCTTACTTCGAGACGATGAAGTCCTCGAGGTCGCGGAGGATCGCGGCCTTGGGCTTGGCACCGACGATGGTCTTGGCGACCTCGCCACCCTGATAGACGTTGAGCGTCGGGATGGACATCACACCGTACTTGGCGGCGGTGTCGGGGTTCTCGTCGATGTTGAGCTTCACGATCTCGATCTCGCTGTGCTCAGCCGCGATGGCCTCCAGGGAGGGGGCGATCTGGCGGCACGGGCCGCACCAGGCAGCCCAGAAGTCCACGAGAACGGGCTTGCCGCTCTTCAGGACCTCTTCCTCGAAAGTAGCGTCGGTAACGTTCTTCAGCGCGCCGGCCACGGCGGCCTCCTTTGATGCACAGCGGGTTGGGGTGGGGGTGGAGCAGTTCAGACGGCCGGGGTCTTCTCCGGCTCGGCGAGCTTCTCGTCCGCCAGGGCGGCCAGGAAGCGCTCGGCGTCGAGTGCGGCCGAGCAGCCCGTACCGGCAGCGGTGATCGCCTGACGGTAGGTGTGGTCGACGACATCGCCCGCACCGAAGACGCCCGTGATGTTGGTGCGCGTCGACGGAGCCTTGACCTTGAGGTAGCCCTCCTCGTCGAGGTCGAGCTGGCCCTTGAAGAGTTCGGTCCGCGGGTCATGGCCGACTGCGATGAAGAGGCCGGTGACCGCCAGCTCGGAGGTCTCCCCGGTCTTGGTGTTGCGCAGGGTCAGGCCGGACAGCTTCTGCTCCCCGTGAACCCCGGCGACCTCGCTGTCCCAGGCGAAGTTGATCTTCGGGTCGGCGAAGGCGCGCTCCTGCATCGCCTTGGAGGCGCGGAGGGTGTCACGGCGGTGGACGATCGTGACCGACTTCGCGAAGCGGGAGAGGAAGGTCGCCTCCTCCATGGCGGTGTCGCCGCCGCCGATCACCGCGATGTCCTGATCCTTGAAGAAGAATCCGTCGCAGGTGGCGCACCAGGAGACACCGCGTCCGGAGAGCGCGTCCTCGTTCGGCAGGCCGAGCTTCCGGTGCTGGGACCCGGTCGTCACGATGACGGCCTTGGCCCGGTGGACCGTACCGGCCGTGTCGGTGACCGTCTTGATCTCACCGGTCAGATCCACGGCGACCACGTCGTCGGGGATCAGCTCCGCGCCGAAGCGCTCGGCCTGGGCGCGCATGTTGTCCATGAGGTCGGGACCCATGATCCCGTCCTGGAAGCCGGGGAAGTTCTCCACGTCAGTGGTGTTCATCAACGCACCACCGGCGGTGACGGCACCCTCGAAGACCAGGGGCTTCAACGAGGCGCGAGCGGTGTACAGGGCGGCCGTGTATCCAGCCGGCCCGGAGCCGATGATGATCACATTACGGACGTCGCTCACGGGTGTCTTCCTCGTCTCTGCGGTCTGCCTGCTGTCTGAGGTGGTCGGTTCAACGACTCTCACCCCACCCAACGGATCCTACGGGGCGTGCATTCCCGATCTCCCCGTGTGGCACAGGGCATCTCCGGTCAGGAGCGGGGGTAGGCGTGGGAGAACATCAGGGAGCCCGTTCCTGAGGGATCGGAAGTGGCGCAGCGGGCATCGACGAGGTACGCGGTCACCTGGGCGCTGTCGGTCGGGTGAGGAAGCACGACGAGGTAGGACTCGGTCCCCTCGTATTCACCCGGCTCCGATCCGAGGACGGTGCTGGTGCGTCCGAGCGCCCGCTGGACGCAGGGGGGCACGGCGGGCCCCGCCAGCGGCTCGCCGACCAGAGGCGTTCCGGAGGGCTGGGCCTCCGAATCCGAGCTGTCGGTCCCCTCCGTACGCTCCGTGGGCGCACTGGCATCCAGGAGGTCGCGTACCTGTCCGGGGAGTCCGGCCACGGTGAACTCGCCGGCTGTTTTCGAGTCTGCCGAGGGCTGGGAGTGCGCGGCCGCGGCATCGGAAGCGGCGCCCTTGTCGGACGTCGCGTCGGCCGTCTGGAAGAGGAGGGCGCCCAGGCCCAGGAGCCCTGCGCCGAAGGCAGTCCCGAGGACAATGCGACGGCGAGACCCCGAGGAGCGGCGGCCTGGACCCGTGGAGTCGGGCGACGGGCGGGTGGAGCGGGACGCCGACGGGCCGCTGCGCTGCCGCTGAGCCGCGGTACCCGCACCCGTGACCCGCTCCGCGGGTCGTCCAGCCGACTGCACAGCCGACTGCTCAGTCGTTCCACGGCTCGATGTTTCACGTGAAACATCGAGGCTCTCCGGAGGAGCGACCACGGTGGTCCGGTCCTGGGTACGCATCTCAGCGGCCAGAGCCGCGTCGATACGCGCCGCGACATCGGTCGGCATGGGGGCGGGTGCCGAGAAGGAGCCGAGCAGGGACTCAATCTCGTCGAGGGAGGACCGCACCTCCTCGCAGGGCACGCACGACAGGAGATGGTTGCGGATCTCTGCGGCTCGGGAGGGGGAGAGGAGGCCTTCGCCCAGATCTGCGATCTCCGAGACGTCCGGATGCCGAGTCGTGCCGGTCGTCGATGTCATACGTGTCCTCCTCCCTGCACTGCGGCAGGGTCATGGGCTCCCGCGTCCCTCGGCCCCGCTGCCCGTGGGACGGATGGATCTTGCGACAGGTTCCGTCCGGTGTTCGGCGGGCCCTTGCTCGTCTCTTGCGTGTTCTCGGTGTCACGGCCGCGCAGATGGGCCAGCAGTGGCAGGAGTCTGGCCCGACCGCGGGCGCAACGGCTCTTCACCGTGCCGCTCGGAACGTCGAGGATCAGGGCGGCCTCCGCGACCGGATACCCCTGCATGTCCACAAGGATCAATGCCGCGCGTTGGTCCGGGGGGAGAGTCGCGAGCGCGGCCAGCAGCTCACGGTGCAGATCCTGACGTTCGGCGGGCGCCTCGGCCGATTCGTGCGGCTCCAGGAGCTGATCGAGACGCTCCGCGGTGTCCACCGGCGACGTTCTGCGGGAAGCGGCTTTGCGGGCCCGGTCGAGGCACGCGTTGACGGTGATCCGGTGCAGCCAGGTGGTGACGGCGGACTGTCCCCGGAAGGTGTGGGCGGACCGGAACGCGGAGATGAGGGCGTCCTGGACCGCGTCAGCCGCTTCCTCCCGGTCTCCGAGGGTCCGCAGCGCCACCGCCCACAAGCGGTCCCGGTGGCGCCGCACCAGCTCACCGAAGGCGTCCGGTTCGCCCGCCACGTGCAGCGCCAGAAGCTCCTGGTCACCGGTGTCGGCGAATATGGCCTCGTCCAACGGTGAGCCCCCCGTCCCCCTGCTTACGTCAGCTCGTGACCTTGATCTCGGAGATCTTGCCCCGGTACTGCTTTCCGCCGCCGGGCAGCTCGGTGAGCCAGACGAGAAGGTACCGCGCCTGGACGGGGTTCTCGGGCTTGAGCGTCACGTTCGTTCCCGAGCCTCCGGCCACCTTGGTGAAGCCGTCGGGCATGGACGGTGGGGTGGCGTCTTCCGTGCTGCGTAGTTCCACCGAGGTGGTGCCGTCGAGGAAGGACACGTCGACGGAGCCGACCTGCTGCACCTTGCCGAGGTCGAGTACGACCCCGACGCCCGTCTTGAGGGCGCCGAACTTCGCGGTGTAGTAGCTCTGCGTGGACCAGTAGGTGCTGGAATCACCGTCGTAGGCATTCTTTATCGCCTCGGGCTTCTCGCCGCCGTCGGTGCCGAGCGGGTCGTAGTCCTGGGCTTTCACGATGGTGACGGGCTTGCCGGAGACGAGAGCGTTCTTGTCGGTACTGCCGTTGTCCGTCGTCCGGGTGGTGGCCGGCTCCTCGGCCTTCTTGTTGTCCAGGAGCGTCTCGGCGAGCTGCCAGCTGCCAAGACCCAGGGCAGCGATGAGAAGAGCGGAGACGGCCCACTTCAGGGCCCGGCCGGTGCGGCTCTCCAGCGGGGCCGGAGGCACGGCCATGACGGTCGGCGCCGTCAGTACGGGACGCGCGGACGAGCGTCCGTAGGTCCCTTGCTGGTAGGTGGTCCGCTGGTACTCGGGCGGAGCGGTGAAGGTCGGTTCGGGCGGCAGGATGCGCGGCATCGCGGCGACAGCCTTGGCCAGCTCGTCGGGCGTGGTGCAGGGCGGTTCCTGGCGTGAGGCCGTCGCACCGTCGTTGGCGAGCGCGCGCATGGCGAGCTCCGACAGACCGCGATGAACCCCGGCCCGCACCTGGTCGGGGGCGATGAGGCCCATTCCCTTGGGCAGGCCGGTGAGTCCGTAGGCGTCGCTCTCGTAGGGCCACCGCTGAGTCAGCGCCGCGTACAACAGAGCGCCGATCGCCTCGGTGTCCGTACGCAGCGGACGCTCGGCCGTGACGCCGCGCAGCGCGGCGTCCACGGCGAGGCCACGGATGCGGTACTGCCCCGTGGAACTGCGCAGGACGGCGCCGGGTGTCAGGCGCAGGTGGGCGAGGCCCTCGCGGTGCGCGGCGGCCATGGCCTGGGAGAGCTGGCCCACGAGCTGGAACGCGTCGTGAGCCTCCATGGGGCCGGCGGCGAGCAGAGCGGTGAGCTCGACGGCGTCCGGAAGCCACTCGTGGACGACGTAGACGAAGTCGCCCTCCTCCACGGCGTCCAGCACTTGCACGAAGCGCGGGTCGCCGAGAAGGGCGGAGGAGCGGGCCGCGGCCAGCACGGGCCGGGCGCGGGGATGGTTCGCCGTGAGCAGGTGGACTCCCACCGCGCGCCGCAGCTTCTCGTCCATCGCGCGCCAGCTGCTGAAACCGTCCAGTCGGGTGACGCACTCTTCGAGCCGGTAGCGCTTGGCCAGCTTGTGGCCGCTGTGCAGGTCTGGTGCCGGTGGTTCCGCGGGGGAGCCGGCGTCTTTGTCGTCCACGCCGTCCGGGCTCTCGCCCGCCGCGTTCTTGGCTTCAGCCGTCCCGTCGGTCGTGGCCTCGTCCGCCTTGGCGGCCAGCGGCTCGTCACCGCTGTTGTCGGCCACGTCGACGGCAGCCGTGCTACGTTCCGCCACCGTCGTTCCTGCCTCCCCATCCGTTGCACGATGCCAGCCGGCTCTGCTCACAGTCACGCCAATTGTGCCCACACTCCGGCGCTATGCACGACACACGGAGACCGGCGATGGTTGTGTGCTGCGGCGCTCGCTCAGCGGCCGAGTCGTCCCCGGACCATACCCATCAGCCCGTTCACCTCCTCGATCCGCATCTTCTTGGCCGCGGCGAAGAAGACGCCGAGCAACAACAGCCCGCCACAGATCAGCGCGACGACCGAACCGAGTACACCTTCGCCGAGAAGTTCGAGGAGGGCGACCCCCACCACACCTCCGACGAGTGCGGCAGGGATCGCCGCCAAGCAGAGGCGGGCGTACGTACGGACGACGCGGGTGCCGTCCAGATCACCGCCGAGGCGGTTGCGCAGCCGGCGCCAGGCGACGCCGACTCCGACCGCGTAGGCGAGGCCGTAGGACGCCGCCATGCCGACCACCGCCCAGCGGGCCGGGAGGACGAGGAAGCAGACGACCGAGGCGGCGGCGTTGACGGCCGCCACGATGACCGTGTTGTAGAAGGGGGTGCGGGTGTCCTCGTACGCGTAGAAACCGCGCAGCACGACGTACTGCACGGAGTACGGGATGAGGCCGAGGGCGAAGGCCATCAGGATGAAGCCCATCGACCGGGCGGCCTCGGATCCGCTCGCTCCGTAGAGCAGGGTGCACATCGGCAGACCGAGCGCGAGGAATCCGAAGGCCACCGGCACGATCGCGACGGCGGAGTTCCTCAGCCCCTGGGAGATGTCGTCGCGGACCGCGCCGGGATCGTTGTCGTGCGCGGCCCGTGCGATGCGGGGCAGCAGCGCGGCCATGACGGAGACGGTGATGATGGCCTGCGGCATGCCCCAGATGAGCTGGGCGTTGGAGTAGGCGAGGAAACCGGTGCCGTTCTGGCCGGAGGACTTGCCGGCCGAGGTGGCGAGCTGCGTGACGACCAGGACGCCCGCCTGGTTGGCGAGGACGAACAGCACGGTCCACTTGGCCAGCTTGATCGTCTTGCCGAGGCCGTGGCCCCTCCAGTCGAAGCGCGGCCGGAACCGGAAACCCGCTTCGCGCAGATACGGGATCATCGCCAGTGCCTGCACCGTGAGACCGAGCAGAGTGCCGATGCCCAGCAGGCGCACGCCGTCCGGCGGGATGGTCCGTACACCCATCTGGGATTCTGCCGCGGTGCCGTAGACCCAGATGAACAGACCGAACGTGGTGATCATGACGATGTTGTTGAGGACCGGGGTCCACATCATCGCGCCGAACTTGCCACGAGCGTTGAGGATCTGCCCCATCACGACGTGCACGCCCATGAAGAAGATCGTCGGCAGGCAGTAGCGCGCGAAGGTCACGGCCACACTGTTGGCGTCGGGATCGTTGGCGATGGGCAGGGACATCAGCCGGATGAGCAGCGGGGCGGCGAACACCGCCGCGGCCACGATCAGGCCGAGCGCGACCATCACCAGGGTGAGCAGACGGTTGGCGTACGCCTCGCCGCCGTCCTCGTCGTCCTTCATGGAACGGACGAGCTGAGGGACGAACACGGAGTTCAGGCCGCCGCCGACGGTGAGGATGTAGATCATCGTCGGCAGCGTGTAGGCGATGGTGAAACTGTCGCCGAGCAGGACCGCGCCGAGCGCCGCCGTGATGACGAGGCTCCGGACGAATCCGGTGAGCCGTGAGACAAGGGTTCCGGCGGCCATCAGCGCGCTGGACTTGAGCAGTCCCGACGCCCGTCCTCCGGACTTCTGCGGCGCGGGTGCCTTGGCGGGCTCGGGTTCGGGACTGCCGGCGTGCCGGCCACCGCCGGAGCCTTCCTGGTCCCGGAAGAGGTGGGCGAACGCGTCCGGCTCCACCTCGTCCTCCGAGGCGCGAGTGACGAGGTCGTCGACACCGACGAACTGGGTCGTCAGCGCGTCCTCGCCGTAGGGAAGGTGCCGGGAGGGCCCTGCGGGCTCCGGTGCGGGCGTCTGGGCCCAGAACCGGGGGTCCGGGGGGTACTGGGCCGCGGGAGGCTGCTGGTAGAGCGGCTGTGGCTCCTGATACGTGCCCGGGGGCGGCGGCGGATGGGAGGCCCGGTCGTACAGGGCTTCACCGACCGGGTCCTGGGCTTGGAGGTCCCGCGCCCGGTAGGGGTCGTGGTCGTAGGCGTGCTGGAGGTACGGGTCGACCGGGGCCATCCCGTCCGGTCCCGTCTCCGGGGGCACACGGTCGGCGCCCGTCCCGCCCGCGCCATGCACGCGGTCACCGTCGTACGGCGCGTTCATCGAAACCCCACCTCATCGTCCCCGGCCGACCGGCCTCGACAGACATCGCTCAACGGTCCACTTTCTCACCCGTCCCGGACGGGTCCCCGCTTTCCGGCCCGGTGTCCGGTGTCGGGTCACTCGGCTGCTCGGGTTCGCCGCCGCCGCCTTCCGACGTGTCGCTTGCGACGGCGCGCTTCCGGTGGTTGTACATCCTCACACCTGCCAGGACGAGAAGCAGCAGGCCGCCGGCGATCACCAGCAGAACGGTCGGCGTCAGCTCGGAGACCTTCACGGTGAAGGTCATCTCGTCGCCGTAAGGAGTCCCGTCCTGCGTGAAGAGGCGGGCCTTGATCTGGACCTGACCGTTGACGTTGGCGTCCGCGTCGAACTTCACCGACTGGCTGTGTCCGCCCGCGATCGCCACCGGCTGCTGCGCGACCGCGCCCCCGTCGTTGAGCTTGAGACGCGTGGCGTTGTCCGAGGTCAGCCGGAGTACCAGATGGTCGACCCCCTGCAGCAGCTGGTTCTGCACGGTGACCGGGATCGTAGCGCTACGTCCGGAGAGGGTGACGTCCGACTTGGTGATCAGGTTCACCTGGCCGACGAGTCCCTGGAGGTAGGTCCGTACCGCGTCACGGTATTTCTGGGCCTCCAGAGGCTTTCCCCGCCAGGAGGTCGACATGGAGCGGTTGATGGCGTTGCCGAACGGGGTCACCACCCGTTCGGGCTGGGTCAGGATCACCTGGAAGCTGTTCAGCGAGTCCTGGGTCCCCCTGATGTCCTGGAATGCCTGAGTGGGCAGTTCCTGACTGCGGAGCTTCTTCGGGTACGCCGACGAGCCGGGCACCTTGGTGGTCGCGTCGGCGTCCGGTTTCACCTCGGCGGCGGCCACCAGGTCCAGCGGCTCCGTCCAGCGGTCGTCGTCCAGCGCCTGGAGGGCTCGCGCCATGGTCTGCGCCTGCGCGGCGGTGGGCATCCGCTGAGGGGCCACCACGATGCTGCGTTCCTTGTCCTCGTCCTGCTTGGTGAGAGCCAGGGTCTGGGAGAGGAAGTTCTGGACGGCGAGAGTGGAACGTTCGCCCCCCGTCATGTCGCCGCCGAAGACGGTGGAGAGACGGTAGTCGGCCACCACGGCGCTCGTACCGCCACCGATGGGCCGGGCCGCTGTCGGCGTGTAGAGCAGGTTGGCGGTCTCTTCGAGGCTGTCGCTGCGGGCGATCACCTTGTGGGCTCCGGCCGAGGTGGCGACGTCGACGATCGACGGATCGATGGCACCGTCCACGGGCCATGCGAAGTCGGTGGTCGGCGTGGTGTGCAGGACCGTCTCCACCGTGGTCGTCGCCGCTTCGGTGGCGGTCTGCAGATGGCTGAGGGTGCCCGAGACGTTCTTGCCCCGGTGCGCGATGGACGCGAGGTCGGGGTCGGCGAACGGGAGGGCGACGATCTTGTCGCCGTTCACGGCCTTCTGCAGGGCGTCGAGCCACTTCTTCGCGACGTCCTGGTGGGTGCCCGGGACCGTGGTGTCCCCGGACTTGACCCGGTAGGTCCCCGCCATCGCGTCGACGCTCGCCAGCAGGTCCGGATCGATCACCCAGGTCACCGGCAGATCGCTGCCCAGGGAGACGAGCTGTTCCAGCCGGCCTCCGGGCTCCAGTTCGTCCGCCAGCTCGTCGTCCTGGAACACCGGGGTCTGCTGCTCGTCCGAAGCGGTCTCGGCCGTGATGTGCGCGGAGGCGATCAGCGGCCAGAGAAAGGTGAGCTTGGACTTGGCGTCACTCTCCTCCGGCTCCCAGGGGAGGAACGTGCGCTGAATGCCGAGGACGCGCTCGTAGGAGCTGCTGGACGTCTGGCCCGTCAGGGAGACGGCCAGCTGGTAGACGCCGGCGGAGTCCAGCGGCAACTTGTCGACGGGGACGGAGATCGAGAAGTCCTGGCTGACGCCCTTGCGGAGCGAGGACACGTCGAGGGTGTACGGATCACCGAGCGGTTCCGCGTCCACACCCGGCAGATAGCCGGTCCGCTTGGCGTTCGCATCGATGGAGGAACGCCCGGAGAGCCTTGGACCGACGCGGAGGTCCACCTCGGCGTCGTCGATCGTCTCGCTTCCCCTGTTGGTCAGAGTGCCGGAGACGACCAGTGTGTCCCCGTCCACCGGAGCGCTGGGGGAGAGCGAGTTCAGTGAGACGTCGACCGTGCTGGAGACGGCGGGGGCCTTCTCCGCCGGGCCGGTGGGCGGAGCCGCTGCCGCCGGACCGGCCAGCAGACCGGTCACCAGGGGCACCCCCAGCATCACGGACGCTGTACGCCTCATCCACCGGCGAGCAGGAGAGGGAGGTGTCCCCTGAGAGTCTGCCGCCTCGGCCACGCGTGTACCCGTCCCTCGTCGTCGTCAGCTGGGGTGTCGATCGCTGTCGGTTCTGCGTCCCCGCATGGTAACGAGGTGCGCTGTGGCGGAGTGCTCCGGACCGCCCCTCATGATCGGCAGAGTCTCGCAGGGCTCCCGGAAACGATGACGCCCGGGCCGGTCGGTGCACGTACCCTTTTCTGTTGTGCCGAACGCCAACGAAGACAAGTCCAGCGCCCTGAGCCAAACGGAGCCCCGTGGGGCGGGCGAACCGCTGCGGGTCTCCCCCGTCGCCGATGAGCTCGCCCGCCGCTTCGAGGAAGCGGGGTTCGCCCTCGCCCTGGTCGGTGGCTCGGTCCGGGACGCGCTGCTCGGGCGGCTCGGGAACGACCTCGACTTCACCACCGACGCGCGCCCGGAGGACGTACTCAAGATCGTCCGCCCCTGGGCCGACTCGGTCTGGGAGATCGGGATCGCGTTCGGCACGGTGGGCTCGCAGAAGGACGGTTACCAGGTCGAGGTCACGACCTACCGCTCCGAGGCGTACGACCGGGCCTCCCGGAAACCCGAGGTCTCCTACGGAGAGTCCATCGAGGACGATCTGGTCCGCCGGGACTTCACGGTCAACGCGATGGCCGTCGCGCTTCCGCAGAAGGAGTTCATCGACCCGCACGGCGGAATGAAGGACCTCGCCGACCGGGTCCTGCGTACTCCTGGAACCCCGGAAGCTTCTTTCTCCGACGACCCGCTCCGCATGCTGCGGGCCGCACGGTTCGCCGCGCAGCTCGATTTCGAGGTGGCTCCCGAGGTCGTCGAGGCCATGACGGAGATGGCGGAGCGCATCGAGATCGTCTCGGCGGAGCGCGTCCGGGAGGAGCTCAACAAGCTGCTCCTCTCCGAGCACCCCCGCAAGGGGCTGGGGCTGCTGGTCGACACGGGACTGGCCCGGTACGTGCTGCCGGAACTGCCGGCGCTCCGGCTGGAAAGTGACGAGCATCACCGTCACAAGGACGTCTACGAGCACTCCTTGACCGTGCTGGAGCAGGCGATCGACCTGGAGGAGAACGGCCCGGACCTCGTACTGCGGCTGGCCGCCCTTCTCCACGACATCGGCAAGCCCCGGACCCGGCGCTTCGAGAAGGACGGCCGCGTCTCCTTCCACCATCACGAGGTGGTCGGCGCCAAGATGGTCAAGAAGCGGCTGACGGAGCTGAAGTACTCCAACGACATGGTCAAGGACGTCTCACGGCTGGTCGAACTCCACCTGCGCTTCCACGGCTACGGCGACGGTGAGTGGACCGATTCCGCGGTCCGCCGGTACGTGCGCGATGCGGGTCCCCTGCTGGAGCGCCTCCACAAGCTCACGCGTTCGGACTGCACCACCAGGAACAAGCGCAAGGCGAACGCGCTCTCGCGGACGTACGACGCTCTGGAGGAGCGCATCGCACTGCTCCAGGAGCAGGAGGAACTGGACTCCATCCGCCCCGACCTGGACGGCAACGCGATCATGCGGATTCTGGATGTCGGCCCGGGGCCCGTCATCGGTCAGGCGTACGCGTTCCTGCTGGAGCTGCGACTGGAGAACGGCCCGATGGGCGAGGAGGCCGCTGCCGCGGCTCTCGTCGAGTGGTGGAGGACCCAGGGCTGAGCCCACGCCCCGCCTTCGTGGCTGTGTTTCACGTGAAACATGAAACGTGAGACACAGCCACGAACGGTGAGGCCGGTCGGACGGCGATGTTTCACGTGAAACACGAGCTGGACGCGCTCTGTCAGGAGGCGGTGGCGGTAGTGCGTCGCCATCGGAACATCGTCACGGCGACGACCGCGTACAGCACCGCCACTCCGGTCACCACGAGGACGGACCTGCCGTCGGGCGGCAGCAGGAGCGCGGAGACGCCCGCCGCGCTCACGAATGCCACGTTGAACAGCACGTCGTAGAGGGAGAAGACGCGCCCTCGGTACGCGTCGGCCACCGACGTCTGCACCACCGTGTCCGTCGCGATTTTGGAACCCTGAGTCGCCACGCCGAGCACGAACGCGGCGACCATCATCGGAGCGAGAGCGAAGGGCAGGCCCAGAGCGGGCTCCAGAACGGCTGCGGCTCCCGCGCAGGCGACGATCCATCCGTACCGGCCAAACCGGCTCACGGCCCAGGGCGTCACGACCGCGGCGATGAAGAACCCCGCTCCGGAGATCCCCAGCGCCAGCCCGAGCAGCGCCAGCCCCTCGGACTCGTCGTCCGACCAGGTGTAGCGGCAGAGCATGAGCACCATGACGGTCAGCGCCCCGTAGCAGAAGCGGAGAACCGTCATGGCGATCAGCGCACGGCCCGCGTCTTTGCGATCCACCAGATGCCGCATCCCCGCGACGAGCCCGCGTGCGGTCACGCCCATCGCAGCGCGCAGGCGCATCACGCTCTCCCGGGCGTCAGGTCCCAGTAGCTTCCGGGGCAGGGTCAGGGAGACCAGAGCCGAGAACAGATAGAGCAGCGCGCCCAGCAGGACCACCGCGGCGTCGGAGTCGTCGGCCAGCAGACGGACGGCGAAGGCCAGTCCGCCGCCTGCCGTGGCCGCCAGCGTTCCGGCGGTCGGGGAGAGCGAGTTGGCGAGGACGAGGCGGTCGGCGTCGACGACGCGGGGCAGGGCGGCGGAGAGCCCGGCCAGGACGAAGCGGTTGACCGCCGTGACGCAGAGCGCCGACGCGTAGAAGAGCCACTCGGGCACCGAGCCGAGGATGAGCAGCGCGGTACAGCAGGCGAGGGCGGCTCTGAGCAGGTTTCCGTGGAGGAAGATCTGGCGGCGCGGCCAGCGGTCGAGCAGTACGCCGGCGAACGGACCGACGAGGGAGTAGGGAAGGAGCAGGACCGCCATGGCCGAGGCGATGGCACCGGCCGACGCCTGCTTCTCGGGTGAGAAGACGACGTGTGCGGCCAGCGCGACCTGGTACACGCCGTCCGCGGCCTGGGAGAGGAGCCGCACGGCGAGGAGGCGACGGAAGTTCCGAAGGCGCAGGAGTATGCGCAGATCACGCGCGACAGCCATGTGAGCAAGGGTCACATACGCCGAAGGTCCCCGAGCGCGCGGGCTCGGGGACCTTGTACGTCAGGCGTGTGAGGAGGCGTTACCGCACCCGCTCACGGCCGCGCTGTCAGCCGTTCGGCCGGATCAGCGCTCGACCTCGCCGGCGATGAACTTCTCGACGTTCTCACGGGCCTCGTCGTCGAAGTACTGGACCGGCGGGGACTTCATGAAGTACGAGGACGCGGAGAGGATCGGGCCACCGATGCCCCGGTCCAGGGCGATCTTCGCGGCACGGACGGCGTCGATGATGACACCGGCCGAGTTCGGGGAGTCCCACACCTCGAGCTTGTACTCGAGGTTCAGCGGGACGTCGCCGAAGGCACGGCCTTCGAGGCGGACGTACGCCCACTTGCGGTCGTCCAGCCACGCCACGTAGTCCGAAGGACCGATGTGGACGTTGTCGGCACCGAGCTCGCGGTCCCGGATCTGCGAGGTGACGGCCTGCGTCTTCGAGATCTTCTTGGACTCCAGGCGCTCACGCTCGAGCATGTTCTTGAAGTCCATGTTGCCGCCGACGTTCAGCTGCATCGTGCGGTCCAGGACGACGCCCCGGTCCTCGAAGAGCTTCGCCATCACACGGTGCGTGATGGTCGCGCCGACCTGCGACTTGATGTCGTCACCGACGATCGGGACACCGGCCTCGGTGAACTTGTCCGCCCACTCCTTGGTGCCGGCGATGAAGACCGGGAGGGCGTTGACGAACGCGACCTTGGCGTCGATGGCGCACTGGGCGTAGAACTTCGCCGCGACCTCGGAACCGACGGGGAGGTAGCAGACGAGAACGTCGACCTGCTTGTCCTTGAGGACCTGGACGATGTCCACGGGGGCCTCGGTGGACTCCTCGATCGTCTGGCGGTAGTACTTGCCCAGACCGTCGTGGGTGTGGCCGCGCTGGACGGTGATGCCGGTGGTGGGCACGTCCGCGATCTTGATGGTGTTGTTCTCGCTGGCACCGATGGCGTCCGCGAGGTCGAGGCCGACCTTCTTCGCGTCGACGTCGAAGGCAGCGACGAACTCGACGTCGCCGACGTGGTACTCGCCGAACTGGACATGCATCAGACCGGGCACCTTGCCGGCCGGATCGGCGTCCTTGTAGAACTCGACGCCCTGCACCAGTGAGGCGGCGCAGTTGCCCACGCCGACGATGGCTACGCGAACCGAACCCATTCCGGTTGCTCCCTGTGTGTAATGGTGGTCCCGACGAAGTCTCCCGCGATGTGCGGGGACTTCATCAGGCGGTGTCATCGGACGGATCCGGCGGGGTGTCAGCCCGGCGCCGGGGCAGGCCGCCCGTTTCCTCTGCTGTGTCCTGCTGAGGGAAGCCCCCGGGGGCGGACCGTCGCCGGTCCCGTCCCGAGCGCTCGCTCTCGATGAGCTCGTTCAGCCAGCGCACTTCGCGCTCCACGGACTCCATGCCGTGTCGCTGCAGCTCAAGTGTGTAGTCGTCGAGTCGTTCACGGGTGCGGGCGAGAGAGGCTCGCATCTTCTCCAAGCGCTCTTCCAGCCTGCTGCGCCGGCCTTCCAGGACGCGCATCCGTACATCGCGTTCCGTCTGGCCGAAGAAGGCGAAGCGAGCGGCGAAGTGCTCGTCTTCCCAGGCGTCCGGCCCGGTGTGCGAGAGCAGCTCCTCGAAGTGCTCCTTGCCCTCCGCCGTCAACCGGTACACGATCTTCGCCCTGCGCCCCGCGAGTGAAGAGGCGGGCGCCGCGAGATCGGCCGGGGCGGTGCTCGGCTCCTCGATCAACCAGCCACTGGCGACAAGCGTCTTGAGGCAGGGATAGAGAGTGCCGTAGCTGAAGGCACGGAAGATACCCAGCGAGGTGTTGAGGCGTTTGCGCAGCTCATAGCCGTGCATCGGGGACTCGCGGAGCAATCCGAGGACAGCGAATTCGAGGATGCCGGAGCGCCTGCTCATCTTCGCCTCCTCCGCTGCCGGGTGGTCCCGTGATGTCCGACCGGCTTACTTATGCCGCCCTGATGTATCGACTCGATACATCAGCACGATAGATCGGTCCGCAGGGTTCGACAAGGGCTACCTTCGTGAACGGCGTCACATCGCTAATTCGTAGCAAGCGACTTGCGTCATTTGGGGTGAAGTTCGGCCCTAGATGGGTTTTGACCGTGCGTAGTCTGTCCGGCATGCAGATCACCGGAACCGTGAGGCGTCGCCGTGCGTCAGTCTTCGCGGACTGCCGGATGTACTGCGGGTGAGCCTTCCGCAGGGCCTGTCCGCAATTCGGGGGGACCGGATCTCACCTGCCGCTTCCAGGCGCTCTCGCCTGCCCGAGGAGTAGTCGTTCGATGAGCGAGCACCGTCGTAAAACGCCTCAACCGCAAGACGGGGGGCGTGCCGCGGCCCGACGAGCCGCGCCGCAGTCAGCAGGACGCCGCACCGAATCATCACACAGAGTGACGGACGAGTCACCTTCCGGCTCATATCCCGAAGAACGACCGCCAGGCGGCCGCGCCGAAGCGCGTCGTGCCGCTCAGCGTGGGGGCCGGCGGCGCGGGGCCGAGGGGCCCGGTACCGGAGGTCCGGGCGGAGGAGGAGGTGGCCGACGCCGCGGCGGAGGTGCCGAGGGCGGCCCCGGTCGAGGCCGCGGGGACGGGCGGCCGGGCAAGAAGCGGATCATCGACTACCCGCGCTACGGCAAGTACGGGTTCAGGCGTTGGGTGCCGTCCTGGAAGCTGGTCTCCGGCCTCTGCCTCGGTTTCCTCGGGATGCTCATGGGCATTGCGGGCGTCTCGTACGCGCTGGTGGAGACCCCCGAGGTCAGCTCGGCGGCCAAGGCGCAGAACAACGTCTACTACTGGGCCGACGGCTCGCAGATGGTCGCGACCGGCGGTGAGGTGAACCGCCAGGAGATCAGCTACGCGCAGATCCCGGCGGCGATGCGCAACGCCGTGATCTCCGCCGAGAACAAGTCGTTCGAAACGGACCACGGCATCGACCCGATGGGTATCGCCCGAGCCCTGTTCAACATGGCCAAGGGTGGTGAGACCCAGGGCGGGTCGACCATCACCCAGCAGTTCGTGAAGAACTCGATGCTCACCCAGGAACAGACGGTCAGCCGCAAGTTCAAGGAACTCTTCATCACGCTCAAGGTGGGCAGCAAGATGAAGAAGAACGACGTGATGGCGGGGTACCTCAACGTCTCGTACTACGGCCGGGGAGCCTCCGGACTCCAGGCAGCGGCACGCACGTACTACGGCAAGGACGCCACCGAGCTGAATCCGAGCGAGTGCGCCTTCCTGGCCACCCTGCTCAAGGGCGCCAGCTACTACGATCCTGCCGGTGCTCCCGAGGTGGACTCGGTGCAGGCGACCGCCGAGAAGAACCTTGAGCGCGCCACGAAGCGCTGGAGCTGGATCCTCGACGAGGAAGTCAAGGACGGCAGCCTTGCCGCGGCGGAGCGGGCCAAGTACACGAAGTTCCCGATGCCGGACGAGCCGAAGAAGAGTGCGCAGCTCAGCGGTCAGACCGGCTACCTGGTGGACCTCGCCAAGAGCTACTTCCTGAGCAACAACACGAGGGGCATCGACTCCGACACCCTGGCCCAGGGCGGCTTTGAGATCCACACGACCTTCGACAAGAAGAAGGTCCAGCAGCTCAACACCGCCGTCAAGAAGGTCTACGACGAGAACATCGACCCCAAGAAGCGCCCCACGAAGGACAGCCACGTCCAGTTCGGCGGCGCTTCGGTGGACACCGCCACCGGTGCCATCATCGCCATCTACGGCGGTGAGGACGCGACCAAGCACTACACGAACAACGCCAACCCCACGGGTGCGCAGGTCGGCTCGACCTTCAAGCCGTTCGTGCTCGCGGCCGCCATGGAGTACGGCAAGCGAGACCCCGATCTGGGGGAGCAGCAGAGCGACGCCGAGCGCACCCCGGTCTCCCCGAAGAGCATCTACAGCGGCAAGAACGAGCTGAAGATCGAGAACTACAAGGGGACGCCCTGGGAGGACGAGGACGGCAAGCAGTGGCTCCAGACCAACGACGACCACATCTCCTACGGCGACGTCGACCTGCGGTACGCCATGCAGGAGTCGATCAACTCCCCCTTCGTCCAACTCGGCATGGACGTCGGTGGGGACAAGGTGAAGGAAGCCGCCATGGCGGCGGGCCTGCGCGACGACGAGTACATGGCCAACGACAGTGTTCCGTCGTTCTCCATCGGTACTTCCTCGCCGAGCGCGATCCGCATGGCCGGTGCGTACGCCACGTTCGCCACCAGCGGCAAGCAGAACGAGCCGTTCTCGGTCACTGAGGTCAAGCAGGGCGGTGAGGTCGTCTACCAGCACGCGAAGAAGACCAAGACCGCCTTCGAACCCGCCGTCGCCGACAACGTCACCGATGTCCTGAAGAACGTCGTCGAGAGCGGCACGGGTACTTCCGCGCAGCTTCCCGGCCGTGCGGTGGCGGGTAAGACCGGCACCACCGACGACAACGTCTCGGCCTGGTTCGTCGGCTACACCCCGCAGATCTCGACCGCCGTCAGCATGTACCGCCTGGACGACAACGAGAAGCACAAGGACCGTACCTTCGAGTCGATGTTCGGCACCGCCGGCAAGGAAAAGATCCACGGAGCCTCGTTCCCGGCGCAGATCTGGCACGACTACATGGTCGGCGCGGTGAAGGGCACGAAGGTCGTGGACTTCCCCAAGCCCGACCCCATCGGTGAGAAGGTCTACGGCGGCGGCGCGAGCCCCAGCCCGACCCCCTCGCCGAGTGCCAGCAGCGCGTCGCCCACGCCGTCCGAGACGCCGACGGTGGAGCCGACGCCGTCGACCATGTCCCCCACGCCGTCGCCCAGCGACACCTGTACCACCTGGGGCTGGAACACCTGCGCTCCGGACGCGGCGACCGGAACGGGGGCGGACGGCGGTACGGACACGACCGGTACGACGGACGGCAGTGATACCACCGGGACGACGGACGGCAACGCCGACACCGGCACGAATTCCAGTTCCAACGGCAATGGCAACGGCAACAACTCCAGCAGCTCCACCGGGTTCATCACCACGGGAGGCGGCGGATAGCCGAACCCGCCTCCGGGCCCGGACCCGGGCCGTGTGCGAGGGCCGTCCTCACCCAGCCGGTGCGGGCGGCCCTCCGCCGTGTCCGGCGGTCTCCCGCCTCCCGCACAGCCCGGTACGGCAGGATGTGGCGCATGCCAAGCGCAGAAGAGACCACCGAGGACCAGGAGCGTCCCGTCGCACCCACCCGGCAGGACGAGATCGCCGCCGCCGGGGCCGGGTTGATCGGCGGACCGGCGGGCCGGTTCGCGCGGTTCGGCGGTGGAGGACTGACGGCCGTGCGGGTGGTCGCCCTGGTGGCGATCGGGATGTTCGCGCTCGGCATGGTGCAGAAGCTCCCCTGCTACAACTGGGCGTGGTTCAGAGGCACCAGCTCGCAGTACACCCATGCCTGCTACTCCGACATCCCCCACCTCTTCGTCGGCCGGGGCTTCGCGGACGGGCTACTGCCGTACTTCGACCAGTTCGGCGGCGACATGCAGTACCTCGAATACCCGGTCCTGACCGGGTTGTTCATGCAGGTCGCCTCGTGGCTCACGCTCACCCCGGACAGCGACCCGATGCAGCAGCGCGAGCAGATGTACTGGCTCGTCAACGCCGGCCTGCTGATGATCTGCGCGGTCGTGGCGGCCGTGTGCGTCGCGCGCACCCACCGCCGCCGTCCCTGGGACGGGCTGCTGGTCGCACTGGCGCCCGCCTTCGCGCTCACCGCCACGATCAACTGGGACTTGCTGGCCGTCGCCCTGACCGCGGCCGCGATGCTCATGTGGTCGCGGGGGAAGGTGGTCGCCTTCGGTGTCCTGATCGGACTGGCGACGGCGGCGAAGCTGTATCCCGCCCTGCTGCTCGGACCGCTTCTGTTGCTCTGCTGGCGCGCGGGCAAGTGGCGGCCGTTCCTCGTCGCCGCGTTCTCGGCCGCGGTCGCCTGGCTGGTGGTGAACCTGCCGGTGATGCTGTACGCCTTCGACGGGTGGAAGAAGTTCTACACGTTCAGCCGCGAACGCGGCATCGACTTCGGGTCGTTCTGGCTGATCATCACGCAGCGCGCCGGGCGGCCCATCGAAGCCCCCGTCGTGAACGTGGCCTCGGTGGTGCTGATGGGGCTCTGCTGCCTCGGCATCGCGTCCCTGGCGCTGGTCGGGCGACGCAGGCCGAGGTTCGCCCAGCTCGCGTTCCTCGTGGTGGCGGCCTTCGTCCTGACGAACAAGGTCTACTCGCCGCAGTACGTGCTCTGGCTGATTCCGCTTGCCGCGCTGGCACGACCGCGCTGGCGCGACTTCCTGATCTGGCAGGCGTGCGAGGTGCTGTACTTCCTCGGCATCTGGATGTACCTCGCGTACACGAGCAGCGGGGACAAGCACCAGGGACTGCCGCAGGACGGCTACCAGTTCGCCATCGCCCTGCACCTGCTGGGCACGCTCTACCTCGTCGCCCTGGTCGTGCGGGACATCGTCCTGCCGGACCGGGACGTCGTACGGCAGGACGGCGCGGACGATCCCTCGGGCGGAGTGCTCGACGGGGCGCCGGACGTGTTCGTACTGGCGCCCATGGGCACTCGGGAGATCGAGGACGAGGCGTTCTGGGGCGAGCCGGCCGACTGGGGAGCGGTACGCGGCGGCGGGTCCGGCGACTGACCGGTCCCGCCGCGGAGGACCGCCGGCGCTCAGGCCGTGTCTGAACCTTTCCCGTCGGGCGGGCGGTGCCCGGCACGGCCCGGGCCGTGCCGGGGGTCCGTCAGCGCTCGACGAGACGGTCGAACTGCGTGGTGGTGTGCCGCAGGTGCGCCACGAGTTCGTCGCCGACCCGCGGTTCCTGGGCGTCCGACGGCACGAACAGGATCGACACCTGCATGTGCGGCGGCTCGGCGAACCAGCGCTGCTTGCCCGACCAGACGAACGGCGACAGGTTGCGGTTGACCGTGGCCAGTCCGGCCCGGGCGACGCCCTTGGCGCGCGGCATCACGCCGTGGAGTGCCTTGGGAGCCTCGAGGCCGACCCCGTGCGACGTGCCGCCGGCGACGACCACCAGCCAGCCGTCCGACGCCGCCTTGCCCTGCCGGTAGCCGAACCGGTCGCCCTTGACGACGGGCGTCACGTCCAGCACGGCACCGCGGTACTCGGTGGCCTCGTGGTCGCCGAGCCAGAGCCGGGTGCCGATACGTGCGCGGAAGCGGGTCTGCGGGAACTGCTGCTGCAACCGGGCCAGTTCCGCCGCCTTGAGGTGGCTGACGAACATGGTGTGCAGGGGCAGCCGGGCGTTGCGCAGCCGGTCCATCCAGCCGATGACCTCTTCCACCGCGTCCGACCCGTCGGTGCGGTCCAGCGGGAGGTGCAGTGCGAAGCCTTCGAGACGTACGTCCTCTATGGCGGAGTGGAGCTGTCCCAGCTCTTCCTCCTTGACCCCGTGGCGCTTCATCGAGCTCATGCACTCGATGACGACCCGGGCGCCGACGAGGCCGTGCACCCCGTCGACGGAGGAGACCGAGCGGATCACGCGGTCGGGCAGCGGGACCGGCTCCTCGCCCCGCCGGAACGGCGTGAGGACGAGCAGGTCGCCGCTGAACCAGTCCTTGATCCGGGCGGCCTCGTACGTCGTCCCGACCGCCAGCATGTCCGAGCCGAAGCGGATGGCCTCGTCGGCCAGACGCTCGTGCCCGAAGCCGTACCCGTTGCCCTTGCAGACCGGCACGAGCCCCGGGAACTGATCGATCACGGACTTCTGGTGCGCCCGCCAGCGCGCGGTGTCGACGTAGAGGGAGAGCGCCATGGCCGGCCCGGAACCTTTCTGGTGGCTGCGGTGTGTCTGAGATCGCAGAACGTACGGAGATGTCAACGGAGCGGACGGGGCCGGTCGTTCGCCGGGCCCGGGTGCGTCAGCGGCGCGACATGTAGATGTCGAGTGCCTTGTGCAGAAGCTTGTTGAGCGGGAAGTCCCACTCACCGACGTACTCGACGGCTTCCCCGCCCGTACCGACCTTGAACTGGATCAGGCCGAAGAGGTGGTCGGTCTCGTCCAGGGAGTCGCTGATGCCGCGCAGGTCGTAGACGGTCGCGCCCATCGCGTACGAGTCGCGCAGCATGCGCCACTGCATGGCGTTGGAGGGCCGGACCTCGCGGCCGATGTTGTCGGACGCGCCGTAGGAGTACCAGACGTGTCCGCCGACGACGAGCATCGTCGCGGCGGAGAGGTTGACCCCGTTGTGGCGGGCGAAGTACAGCCGCATCCGGTTGGGGTCCTCGGAGTTGAGGACGGACCACATGCGCTGGAAGTACGAGAGGGGGCGCGGACGGAAGTGGTCGCGCACGGCGGTGATCTCGTACAGCCGCTGCCACTCGGCGAGGTCCTCGTAGCCGCCCTGGACGACCTCGACACCGGCTTTGTCGGCCTTCTTGATGTTGCGGCGCCACAGCTGGTTGAAGCCCTTGAGGACGTCCTCCAGGGAGCGGTTCGCGAGAGGCACCTGGAAGACGAAGCGGGGCTGCACGTCGCCGAAGCCGGCGCCGCCGTCCTCGCCCTGCTGCCAGCCCATCTTGCGCAGCCGGTCCGCGACCTCGAAGGCACGCGGTTCAATGACCGTCGCCTCGACGTCCCGCAGGCGCTTCACGTCCGGGTCCTGGATGCCGGCCTTGATCGCGGTGGAGTCCCAGCGTCGGATGACGACCGGCGGCCCCATCTTCACCGAGAAGGCGCCCTGCTGCTTGAGGTGGGCGAGCATCGGCTGGAGCCAGTCGTCCAGGTTGGGCGCGTACCAGTTGATGACCGGGCCCTCGGGGAGATAGGCGAGGTACCGCTTGATCTTCGGGAGCTGTCGGTACAGCACAAGTCCGGCGCCGACGATCTGACCGTTGTTGTCGAACCAGCCGAGGCTCTCCGACCGCCACTCCGTCTTCACGTCAGCCCACGCCGGGACCTGGCAGTGACTGGCCGCGGGCAGGCTCTGGATGTACGCCAGATGCTGCTCGCGGCTGATGGTCCTCAGGGTCAGGCTCATGCGGGGCGCTCCTCGGCAGGTGTGTCCCCATCGGTCAGGGGCTCCGGCTCTCGCGCCGAAGCCTACTGTGAGCGGGGAGCGCCCGTTCTGGCCCGTACGGCACTTGGCCGCGAGCCGGTGGCGTACGGGCCCCGGCGGAGCTGCCGCCGGGGCCCGGGTACGACGTGACGGGTCAGCTGATCACGCTGCCGAAGAGGCCTCCGTGGGCCATTCCGAGGTAGAAGCCCACCGCGGAGGAGCCCAGCCCCATGATCAGGGCGAACCGCTCCCAGGTGGTCCTGGACACCCACATCCCGTAGCCGCCGGTCAGAATGCCGATGAGCCCGGCCCACGAGCTGAGCAGGTGCAGGTTGTGGAACATGGCGGTCACGAAGGCGAGGACACCGAGAACCCCGGTCACCACCATCAGGGCGTCCTGGAGGGGATGGGGCCTGCCGTCCGTGGCGAAGAGGGAGCCGGTGGGGCGGTTCCGCGGGCGGGTATGCGCTACCTGGGCCATGAAAATGCCTCCTGCCGAAGGGGCGGCGCGCTGAGACGCCGCTCACATCCGATATGTACAGATTGCGCATCCTTGGCCCAGGATTTCAACCCGGGGGTTCATGGCAGGTAGTCTGTACGGTCTGCACCGGTGTCTGCCTTGAGCCTGCCCGGCGGCCCTCCTTCCGAGGCGCCTGTCGAGCTCGCTGTTTCACCCGACGGACACCGATGCGTACGCATCACGACCCTCCTGCCACGGAACGACCGTGGCCGCTGAGTCCAAAGGAGGTGGGTTCCACATGCGTCACTACGAAGTGATGGTCATCCTCGACCCCGATCTGGAAGAGCGCGCTGTCTCTCCCCTGATCGAGAACTTCCTCTCCGTCGTCCGTGAGGGCAACGGAAAGGTCGAGAAGGTCGACACCTGGGGCCGTCGTCGGCTCGCCTACGAGATCAAGAAGAAGCCCGAGGGCATCTACTCGGTCCTCGACCTGCAGGCCGAGCCTGCGGTCGTCAAGGAGCTCGACCGACAGATGAACCTGAACGAGTCGGTCCTCCGGACCAAGGTCCTCCGTCCCGAGACCCACTGAGCTTCTAGCTCAGCGGTCATCGGGTTCGAGTAGCAGCCAGCAAGCAATCCCCGCCGAGAGGTTCATCCATGGCAGGCGAGACCGTCATCACGGTCGTCGGCAATCTCGTCGACGACCCCGAGCTGCGCTTCACCTCTTCCGGTGCGGCGGTCGCGAAGTTCCGTGTCGCGTCCACACCGCGCATCTTCGATCGGCAGACCAATGAGTGGAAGGACGGCGAAGGCCTGTTCCTCACCTGCTCGGTCTGGCGTCAGGCGGCGGAGAACGTCGCGGAGTCGCTTCAGCGAGGCATGCGCGTCATTGTGCAGGGCCGGCTGAAGCAGCGGTCCTACGAGGACCGTGAGGGCGTCAAGCGCACGGTCTACGAGCTGGATGTCGACGAAGTCGGCCCCAGCCTGAAGAGCGCCACGGCCAAGGTCACCAAGACCGCCGGTCGCGGTGGTCAGGGTGGCCAGGGCGGCCAGGGTGGATACGGCGGCGGCCAGCAGGGCGGCGGCAACTGGGGCGGCGGTCCCGGTGGCGGTGGCCAGCAGGGCGGCGGCGGCGCTCCCGACGCCGACCCGTGGGCAACCGGCGCACCCTCCGGCGGCCAGCAGGGCGGGGGCCAGGGCGGCTGGGGCGGAAGCTCCGGCGGTTCCAGCGGCGGCGGCTACTCGGACGAGCCTCCTTTCTAGGTCCGGCTCGTACCCCCACTTCTTGATCACACAGGAGAAACACCATGGCGAAGCCGCCTGTGCGCAAGCCTAAGAAGAAGGTCTGCGCGTTCTGCAAGGACAAGACCCAGTACGTGGACTACAAGGACACGAACATGCTGCGGAAGTTCATTTCCGACCGCGGCAAGATCCGTGCCCGCCGCGTTACGGGCAACTGCACTCAGCACCAGCGTGACGTCGCCACGGCAGTCAAGAACAGCCGTGAGATGGCGCTGCTGCCCTACACGTCCACCGCGCGATAAGGGAAGGGTGACGCAAAAATGAAGATCATCCTCACCCACGAGGTCACTGGCCTCGGTGCCGCCGGCGACGTCGTCGACGTCAAGGACGGATACGCTCGCAACTACCTGGTCCCGCGTGGCTTCGCCATTCGCTGGACCAAGGGTGGCGAGAAGGACGTGGCGCAGATCCGCCGCGCCCGCAAGATCCACGAGATCGCGACGATCGAGCAGGCCAACGAGATCAAGGCCAAGCTCGAGTCCGTGAAGGTTCGTCTGGCTGTTCGCTCCGGCGACGCCGGCCGCCTCTTCGGCTCCGTCACCCCGGCCGACGTCGCTTCGGCGATCAAGGCTGCCGGTGGCCCGGAGGTCGACAAGCGTCGCGTCGAGTTCGGTTCGCCGATCAAGACGCTTGGCGGACACCAGGTGTCCGTGCGCCTGCACCCTGAGGTTGCGGCGCAGCTCGGCGTCGAGGTCGTCGCTGCCTGAGGCAGTGCTCGTACGAGTTAGGTGAAGGGCCGTACCCCGCGGGGTACGGCCCTTCGTCGTCCCACGTCTCATGGCTCACGTTTCATGTTTCGCGTTTCACGTGAAACGTGCGCTTCTGCGTGGGCTGCCGGTGTTTCACGTGAAACATGGCGTTTCACCCGTGTGTCCGGCGCTCCCCCGTGCACCCGGTATCTCCTGCGTCCCGCGCCCTGGATCAGCGGGTGGCACCGGTGACCAGCCACCGACCCGAGCGGGCTCGCAGCCACAAGGTGATGAGCCGCACGGCCATCATCAAGTCCATGGCCCACCAGAGTGCGGTGAGCCCGCCCCCGAGGGTGGGGATCAGCAGGGCGACCGGGGCGAAGACGGCCAAGGTGACGAGCATGGCCAGAGCCAGATAGCGCCCGTCCCCGGCGCCCATGAGGACGCCGTCCAGGATGAAGACGACACCGGCGATCGGCTGGGAGACCGCCACCACCAGCAGTGCGGGCAGCAAGGTGTCCCGTACCGACGAGTCGCTGGTGAACAGCGGGATGAAGAGCGGCCGGGCGAGAACGATGAGCGCGCCGAGCACCACCCCTGCGGCGAGGCCCCACTCCACCATTCGCCGGCATGCCTCCCTCGCGCCCTTCGTGTCGTCGGCGCCGAGGTAGCGCCCGATGATCGCCTGGCCGGCGATGGCGATGGCGTCCAGGGCGAAGGCTGTGAGGGTCCAGAGCGAAAGGACGATCTGGTGGGCCGCGATGTCCACGTCCCCGAGTCTTGCGGCGACCGCGGTGGCGATGACCAGGACCGCGCGCAGGGAGAGCGTACGGATCAGCAGCGGAACCCCGGCCCGAGCGCTCGCGCGGATGCCCGCCGCATCCGGGCGGAGCGATGCCTTGTGCCGATGGGCGCCCCGGACGACCACGACCAGATAGGCCGCGGCCATGGCCGTCTGCGCCATCACAGTGCCCCAGGCCGATCCCGCGATGCCCAGGTCGGCGCCGTAGACCAGGACTGCGTTGAGGATCGCGTTGGCGGAGAACCCGCCGATGGCGACGTACAGCGGAGTCCGGGTGTCCTGGAGTCCGCGCAGGACCCCGGTTGCCGCCAGAACCACCAGCATGGCCGGTATCCCGAGAGTCGAGATGCGGAGATAGGTGGTCGCGTAGGGAGCCGCTGTCCCGGAGGCGCCGAAGAGGTCGACGATCCATGGTGCGGTGGGAAGTACGGCGGCGACCACCAGGGCGCCGAGGAGGAGGGCGAGCCAGATACCGTCCATGCCCTGCCTGATGGCGGAGGCGAGATCACCTGCTCCGAGGCGGCGGGCGACGGCGGCGGTGGTGGCGTACGCGAGGAAGACGAAGACGCTGACGGCGGTCGACAGAAGGGCGGCTGACACCCCGAGCCCGGCCAGTTGCCGGGTGCCGAGATGACCCACGATCGCGCTGTCGACCATGAGGAAAAGAGGCTCGGCCACGAGCGCGCCGAAGGCGGGCACGGCGAGTGCGACGATCTCTCGGTCGTGGCGTCTGCGGCCTGATGTCGGTGTCGCGGGGGCCTTGGTCATGAGAGCCAATCCAATCTTCCACAGGTAATACACGCAAGCCCTTTGTGATCCTTACTATCGCAGGGTCTGTGCGCTGGACCACGCGCCGTTCGCGGTGATCTTGATCGAAGCGGGAAAGTTTTTCTCCCCCACAGTCAGTGGACGGAGAAATGCCAGGTCAGGGGTGTGTGTATGCCGATGCTATGAGTTTGTCCACAGTGCTGTCCCCCGGTCCGTGCACAGGATCGGCGGACTTCTCCACAGCATCTGGTCCGTCATCCACATGCCCTGTGGATAACCAGATTGGCTGACGGTGCGGAGCGGCCTACCGTGGACCGTCGCCCGTAGTCCGGCCGTCCCTCGAAACGCGCTGAAGTCGAAGCTCCGGAAGCGGAGTCGGGTGTCCTGTTTGTCGGTGCTGTGCCGTAAGAAAGAGTGGCATGGCTAGGTCCGCGAAGCGGACGGGAGGAGGTGGCCCGGTGAGCATTCCGGAGCCTTTGGACGAGCCCTGGGCCGACGTCGGTCCCAGCGACCGTCTGCCTGTTTCCCGTCAGCGCCGCGGTGACCGCGGTGACCGCGGCGGTCGGGACGACCAGCACGACCGTGACCGTGACAACGGCTGGGACGGTGGCTCGCCGGGATTCGAGCGGGTCCCTCCGCAGGACCTGGACGCCGAGCAGTCGGTGCTCGGCGGCATGCTGCTCTCCAAGGACGCGATCGCGGAGGTCGTGGAGGTCATCAAGGGGCACGACTTCTACCGCCCCGCCCACGAGACCGTCTACACGGCCATTCTCGATCTCTACGCCAAGGGCGAGCCGGCCGACCCGATCACGGTCGCCGCCGAGCTCGTCCGGCGCGGAGAGATCACCAAGGTCGGTGGCGCGCCGTACCTCCACACCCTCGTCCAGTCGGTGCCGACCGCCGCGAACGCCTCGTACTACGCCGAGATCGTCCATGAGCGTGCCGTGCTGCGCCGCCTGGTCGAAGCGGGTACGAAGATCACACAGATGGGCTACGCGGCCGACGGAGACGTCGACGAGATCGTCAACTCCGCCCAGGCCGAGATTTACGCCGTCACCGAGCAGCGCACCAGCGAGGACTACCTGCCGCTCGGCGACATCATGGAGGGGGCGCTCGACGAGATCGAGGCGATCGGCTCCCGCAGCGGGGAGATGACCGGCGTCCCCACCGGATTCACCGATCTCGACGCGCTGACCAACGGCCTGCACCCCGGCCAGATGATCGTCATCGCCGCCCGTCCCGCCATGGGTAAGTCGACCCTGGCACTGGACTTCGCCCGGGCGTGCTCGATCAAGGGCAACCTCCCGAGCGTGATCTTCTCCCTGGAAATGGGGCGGAACGAGATCGCGATGCGTCTGCTCTCGGCGGAGGCGCGGGTGGCGCTGCACCACATGCGCTCGGGCACGATGACGGACGAGGACTGGACGCGACTGGCCCGCCGGATGCCGGACGTCTCCGCGGCCCCGCTGTACATCGACGACTCGCCCAACCTCTCCATGATGGAGATCCGGGCGAAGTGCCGACGTCTCAAGCAGCGCAACGACCTGAAGCTGGTCGTCATCGACTACCTGCAGCTGATGCAGTCCGGTGGTTCGAAGCGTGCCGAGAGCCGTCAGCAGGAGGTCTCGGACATGTCCCGAAACCTGAAGCTCCTCGCCAAGGAGTTGGAGCTGCCGGTGATCGCGCTCTCCCAGCTGAACCGAGGTCCCGAGCAGCGTACGGACAAGAAGCCGATGGTCTCCGACCTCCGTGAGTCCGGTTCCATCGAGCAGGACGCCGACATGGTGATCCTGCTGCACCGCGAGGACGCGTACGAGAAGGAATCGCCGCGCGCCGGCGAGGCGGACCTGATCGTCGCCAAGCACCGTAACGGTCCGACCGCGACCATCACGGTGGCGTTCCAGGGCCATTACTCCCGTTTCGTGGACATGGCCCAGACCTGATCCCCGCGCCTTGCGGGTGTCCCGGTCCTGTGGCCACTGTCCACCGGCGATGGCCACCGCGTGGCCAACAGGACACGGGGCCGGCAAACATGCCGAGTGAGCGGGTAGTTCCCCTCTTCGTGTACAGGTCCTCAGCTTGTCTTTTAACCCGCAGCGTGCAGTGGTCCGAGGCCAGAGTGTCAGTGCCCGGTGATACCTGTAGGGCGTGGAGGATGCGATTTCGGGTGCGATAGCCGTCCTGAGTGAAGCCTTTCCGGCAGAGGTCCGTCACTGCCCTTTGGACAGGGAAGAGCTTCGGGTGTGGGAGCGCAGGCACGGGGTGGTGTTGCCGGAGCCGTATCGCACTTTCGTGACTGAGATCGCGAACGGTACCGACGACGGTCCGTCTGACGAAGGTGGTCTGCTGCCACTGGGAGAGAAACCGGACAGCTGGGCCGTCTGGGAAGCGGACTGCTGGATGAGCCCGGAGCCGTTCGATGGCGCTGCCGTACGCGTGCCCGGCCAACCCTTCCCTCTTGAGGAGGAGTGGCAGTGGGAGTACGACTACTACGACCACACCCGCCACTCGTCTCTGTTGCACCAGACCTACCAGCACGGCTCCGTGCTGCTGGGCAGCGACAGACCCGGTGAGTACTGGACGCTAGCGGTGACCGGGCCGCAACGCGGCCGGGTGTGGTGGCTCAGAGACGGATGCGCCGCACCCTATGTCGACCGCACGTCCGATCAGCCGGGGGGCGATTTCCTGCACTGGGTGAGGGACTGGCATGTCGGACAGGGCTGGTGGCGGGCCGAGTAGCGCTTCCACACCCAGGTCGCGGACTCGACCGCTCGAACGCTCCCTCGAACTTGATCGCAAAATCGGATCTGCGCGACAGCGCGGCGGCCGTCGCTTGATGCTGAACTCCGGCGCAGAGACGCAGGACAGGCGAAGGCTGCGGGGTGGGTTTGCATCAAGATGTAGAGGGAGAGCCGTTCCTGGTGACGTCACGCTACTGGGACGACCTATTCGACTGCCTGACCGCACGCGGGGACGAACTGTTCGAGCTGGTGGACGCGTTGCTGTGCGCGGACGGGCCGGTGACGGCGCTGGTGGACCTGACGCTGGTGGCTGAACATCGGCGTGGGCACGGTGCCATGTACGACGCGCTGAACCGCGGGAACGTCGACGTGCCCCGGCTGCGCCAGGTGCTGGCCGGCCTGCCCATGCCGCAGGCAGCCGACGGGCGCCTGGTCCTCGCGGTCGACATCAGTCACTGGTTCCGCCCGGACGCACCCACCAGCGCCGACCGCCTGTTCTGCCACGTCTACGGCCGCAGCGGCCGGTCCTCGGACCAGTTCATTCCCGGCTGGCCCTACTCGTTCGTCGCCGCCCTGGAATCTGGCCGGACGTCCTGGTGTCAGCTCCTGGACGCCGTCCGCCTTGGTCCGGACGACGACGTCGCCGAGGTCACTGCCGCCCAGGTCCGCCGGGTGATCGTGGACTTGATCGAGATGGGCCGGTGGCACGTCGGCGACCGCGACATCCTGGTCGTGTTCGACGCTGGCTACGACGCCCCGCGCATGGCGCACCTCCTGGCCGGGCTGCCGGTGGAGGTCCTTGGACGAATGCGCACGGACCGGGTGATGCGCAAGCCGGTCCCGGTGCCCTGGATCTCCCCGCCGCAGGGCGGACGGCCGCCGAAACACGGCAAGGAGTTCCGCTTCGCCAAGCCGGAGATCTGGGGCGAACCCGAAGCTGCAACGACACAGGTCACCGACCGGTACGGCACCGCCCGAGCAATGGCCTGGGACCGAATCCACCCCCGGCTGACCGATCGCTCCGCCTGGATCGACCACACCGGTGAACTTCCCATCATCGAGGGCACCTTGATCCGCCTCCAGGTCGATCGCCTGCCCGGTGGCGGGGAACCTCTCCCTGTCTGGTTGTGGTCCTCTGCCACTGGCCTGACCGGCGAGGGCATCGATGTGCGCTGGCAGGCATTCCTGAGGAGATTCGATCTGGAGCACACCTTCCGACTGATGAAGCAGACCCTCGGATGGACCCGGCCGAAGCTCCGCACCCCCGAGGCTGGCGACCGCTGGACGTGGCTCGTGATCGCCGCCCACACCCAACTCCGGCTCACCCGCGAAGCCGCGGCGGATCTCCGCCGGCTCTGGGAGAGGCCAGCTGAGCCCGCACGACTCACCCCGGCCCGTGTCCGCCGAGGGTTGCGGAACCTCCGCCCGCACCTGGCCTGTCCGGCCCGTGCACCGAAACCATCTGCCGAGATCCCGGCGATCGAGCAGCTTCTTGGGTGGTCGTGGCCGGAGTGGGTCACTGCCCCCTTGAACGATGGCGTTGAGGTGTTCGCTCTGCCACCGCGGTTGACCCGGGCGCTGGCCAACGCCAGTTACACCGAGTTGGAGGAGCTGGCGGATCGCTGGACCGCGAGGCTCAGGTCTGCCGACGGGGACGACATGACCGACGAAGATCTGTCGGCGGTCCTGCACGGAGTGTCCCGGCTCGCGGCGTCCGCGATGAGCACGGGCGGCGGCCTCTACAGCTGGAGTTACTGACCGCCGGCCCTCGGAGGCCGGGCCTGCCGCAGGAGACACGGGGTGCTGGTCCAGCATGCCGCGGTTCTTTCACCCGGCGGCCTGTTCGCCTTCCGGGTACGGGCTGATCATGGTGTCGAAGAAGCCGTCCGAGGGCCCGTCCAGGTAGGTCGAAAGGTTCTCCAGGAAAGCGCGCAGCGGGGGCGTCGCGTTGTGACGGTCAAGATCCTCCCTCGAGCGCCAGACCTCGTAGAGGAAGAAGCGGCCGTCCTCGTGCTCGTGCAGGTGGTACTGCAGGTTGCCGGGCTCCTGCCTGGTGGGTGCGACGAAGGAGAGGAGGACGCGCCGGACCTCGTCCGCGCGCTCCGGCCGGGGCCGGAGGAATCCGTAGAGGGCGATGGGGCGGGTGTTCGCCGTGTTGGTCATGGCAGCGACAGTAGGATCTCTCATCCGTGTGAGGTTCAAGGGGATGTGAGGAGCACCACATGAGGATCGGTGAGCTGTCCGAGGCCACGGGCACCTCCGTCCGGCTGCTGCGCTACTACGAGGAGCAGGGCCTCCTGGAGTCCGAGCGCCTCGCGAGCGGCCACCGCCGCTACGGGGAGGGCGCCCTCGTAGCGGTCCGCCGTATCCGCTCGTTCCTGGACGCGGGCCTGCCGACCCGGGTCATCCGGGAACTGCTGCCGTGCGTCGTTGGGGACGGCACGGTCGACGGCTGCAAGTTGGACGCCCTCCAGGACCACCTGCGAGGTCTGGACGACCGGATCTCCGCGCTGTCTCAGGCGCGCACCTCGCTGACCGGACTCATCACCGCGACCCGGGCCCGCGAGGGTTCACCCGCGAACTGACCGGTGCTGGAGGCCTGAGCGCCTCGGCGCGGAATGGATTCGCAGGGTGGTGCTCTTTTCCACCATTCTTCGTTCCATGACGTCATGGAACGAAGAACTGCTTCCGGCCACCCGTCGGGCCCTGCTGCACCGCACCGCCACCGCCCAGCGGGAGGGGCGCACCCCCTCGATGGTGGCCGGAGTGCTGCGGGACGGGCGGATCGGGTGGAGCGGGGGGCGCAGTTGTGTCGACGGACATGAGCCCGACAGCGATACGCAGTACAGGATCGGCTCGATCACCAAGACCTTCACCGCCGTCCTGGTGCTCCGGCTGAGGGACGAGGGGCTGCTCGATCTGGACGACCAGGTACAGAAGCACCTGCCCGGCTCCGGGGTCGCAGGGGTGAGCATCCGCCAGCTTCTCGGCCACGGCGCCGGGATCACCGCCGAGACGCCGTCCCCGTGGTGGGAGCGGACGCCTGGTGAGACCCGCCCGGACCTGGCCGCCGTCCTGGGCGAGCAGCCCTTCCGGTACCCGGCCGGTCTCCGGCACCACTACTCGAACCCCGGATACACCGTGCTCGGTTCCCTCGTCGAGGCTGTTCGCGGGGACTCCTGGGAGTCGGTACTGCGGCGCGAGATCCTGGAGCCTTTGGGGATGCTCCGTACGAGCGTGGGGCCTCAGGCGCCTCATGCGGGAGGCTGGGCGGTGCACCCCTGGGCCGACGTGATGCTGCCCGAACCGAGCCACGATCTGGGGCTGATGGCCCCGGCCGGCCAGCTCTGGTCGACCGTGGAGGACCTCCTCGGCTTCGCCCGCTTCCTCGCCGAAGGGGACGACCGGGTCCTGAGCGCCGCGTCGGTCCGGGAGATGCGTGCTCCCTCGGTGCCGCTGGAGAGTGGCGACTGGACGGGCACGTACGGGCTCGGGCTCCAGGTCGTGCGCCGGGACGGACGCACCCTGTTCGGGCACTCCGGCTCCCTGCCCGGTTTCCTGGCCTGCCTCTGGGTGTGCGCGGAGGACGACGTGGCGGCTGTCGTGCTCACCAACGCGACCTCAGGCCCTCCGATCACCGAGGTGGCCCAGGACCTCGTTCGGATCGTCGCGGAGGCGGAGCCCTGCATCCCGGAGCCCTGGCGTCCGCTGCCCGAGGTCGACCAGGACCTGCTGGCCCTGACCGGGCCCTGGTACTGGGGGACCCAGCGGTACGTGGTGAAGCTGCTCGAGGACCGTGGTCTGGAACTGGCCCCGCTGGCGGGGACGGGCAGGGGGGCGAAGTTCCGGGCGGAGCGGGACGGCGGTTGGACCGGGCTCAGCGGCTATCACGCGGGGGAGCGGCTGCGGATCGTTCGGGACACCGACGGAGCGGTAGCCCACCTGGACCTGGGTTCCTTCGTCTTCACCCGTGAGCCGTACGATGCCGCGGCGGACATCCCCGGGGGCGTGGACCCGGAGGGCTGGCGAGGGCTGGCTCGCTGAGTGGTGCTTCCGGCGGCGCGGGCCCGGGCGCGTTTCACGTGAAACACCGGACCGTCAGCCGTGAGTCCTGCTGGGTGCCTCGTCCGACGGTGCCCAGCAGGGGAGGTGGCCCGGTGAACCTCGTCGGAGGGACCGTGCGGGAGGGCACGATGGCGAGCGGAACCGTGCGGGCGGGCGCGAGGGTGGGCGGAACCGTGCGGGAGGGCACGAGGGCGAGCGGGAACATGGGGGTGCACGACGCACGGAACGATCAGAGCGCGAGCTTGAAGCCCACGTGGCTCGGGGTGAAGCCGAGTCGCTCGTAGAAGCGGTGAGCGTCTGTCCGGGAGACGTCGGAAGTCAGCTGGACCAACTGGCACTCCTGGCGGCGGGATTCGTCGACGGCCCACTGGATCAGCCGCGTTCCGAGCCCGTTGCCGCGCTCCTCGCTGTGCACCCGGACCCCCTC
This sequence comes from Streptomyces sp. NPDC002690, assembly GCF_053592415.1. Lineage (NCBI taxonomy): Bacteria > Bacillati > Actinomycetota > Actinomycetes > Kitasatosporales > Streptomycetaceae > Streptomyces > Streptomyces sp. NPDC002690. The sequence goes on from NZ_JBSFVR010000018.1 coordinate 44,351, forward strand.
GATGACGGAACGGGTGGCGCCACGCCGTGACAGACCGGGGACGATGGTGAGTTGGGCCGTACCCACCACCCGGTCGCCGCGCACGGCGACCATCAGATACTGATGTGCGTCGTCCGCGAGCCGGTGGAACGCCTTCTCGTACGGTGACAGGTCGTCGGGAGACTCTCGCTGTGCGCCCAATGGGTCGTCAGCGAGAAGCGCGACGATGGTCGGGATGTCGGCCAGAGTCGCGGGCCGTATCAGCAGTTCCTTCATGATCAACACCCTATGCAGCGCCTGCCCGGAGGGACACCGTGCACCGTCTGTCCGCAGGGAATCCGCCTACGCCGGGACCTTGAGCCCTTCGACCGCCCTGACGAGCGGCGCCAGTTCGGGGAGTTCGGCCGCTTCGTCCAGGGCGGCCCGCAGGGCGGTGTCATTGGTGGGACGGGCCTCGGCGAGCAGGGCGGTGCCCGCCTCGGTCACGTCGGTGTAGATGCCCCGGCGGTCCGTGTCGCAGAGGTACCGGGTGAGCAGTCCCCTGTCCTCCAGTCGGGTCACCAGGCGCGTGGTGGCGCTCTGGCTCAGCACGACCGCGTCGGCCACCTGCTTCATCTGGAGATGGCCACCAGGCCCCTGGTGCTGTCGGCTCAGTACGTCCAACAGGGAGTACTCGCGGACGCTGAGGTCGTGACCGGCCTGCAGGGCCCGCTCGATGTGCGCCTCGATCTTCCCGTGCAGCAGGGAAAGAGCGCACCAGCCCTGGGAAAGGGCGGTCAGGGCGGGGTCGGTGGCGGTCATCGTCTCTCCTCCGTAGGGAGCTGCTTGCCTCCAGGATAGGGGACGCATGCAATAGCCCGCGCTTGCAATTAACCAGCGCCTGCAATTATTGTGGACGCTCGTAAGGCGCAGACGCAATCTTCAGGAGAGGTGAACCCATGCCGCTAGCGCTCCTCGCCCTCGCCATCGGGGCTTTCGGAATCGGGACCACCGAGTTCGTGATCATGGGGTTGCTCCCCGAGGTGGCCGCGGACTTCCAGGTGTCCATCCCGGCCGCGGGCTTCCTGGTCACGGGGTACGCGCTCGGTGTGGTCGTGGGCGCCCCGCTCATGACGCTGCTGGGCACCAAGGTCAGCCGCAAGCGCATGCTGATGCTGCTGATGGGCCTCTTCATCATCGGCAACATCGTGTCGGCCCTGGCCCCCGTCTTCGGTGTCATGATCGTCGGACGCGTGATCGCCTCGCTCGCCCACGGAGCCTTCTTCGGCATCGGATCGGTCGTCGCGGCCGATCTGGTGGCCCCGCAGAAGAAGGCCGGTGCCATCGCCATGATGTTCACCGGACTCACCGTCGCCAACGTGGTCGGTGTTCCGCTGGGCACGTACATCGGTCAGACCGCCGGCTGGCGGGTCACCTTCCTCGTGGTCGCCGCCCTCGGCGTGCTCGGCCTGCTCGGCGTGGCGAAGCTCGTACCCGAGCAGCCCCGTCCCGAAGGCGTACGGCTCCGTCATGAGCTGGCGGCCTTCCGGAACGTGCAGGTCCTGCTGGCCATGGCCATGACCGTGCTGGGCTTCGGCGGCGTCTTCGCCGCGATCACCTACATCACCCCGATGATGACCGGGATCGCCGGCTTCGCGCCGTCCTCGGTCACCTGGCTGCTGGTCCTTTTCGGGATCGGCATGGTGGCCGGCAACCTGCTGGGCGGAAAGTTCGCGGACCGGCATCTGATGCCGATGCTCTTCGTCACGCTCGGGGCCCTCGCGGTCGTGCTCGCCCTGTTCACCGTGACCGCGCACAACAAGGTTGCCGCAGCCGTCACCGTCGTCCTCATCGGCGCCCTGGGATTCGCCACCGTGCCGCCCCTGCAGAAGCGGGTGCTGGACCAGGCTTCGGGTGCTCCGACGCTGGCCTCGGCGGTCAACATCGGCGCCTTCAACCTGGGCAACGCGCTCTCCGCCTGGCTCGGCGGCATGGTGATCGCGGCCGGCTTCAGCTACACCGCGCCCAACTGGGTCGGTGCCGCACTCGCGGCAGCCGCCCTGATCCTCGCCGTGGTCTCCAGTCTGCTGGAACGCCACCGGGCGCGGGACGGCCGGATCGTCGCCACCCACATCCCCGAACCGGCCGCCGTGCCCGCCCCGGCCCAGTCCTGACTTCTCTCCCCCGGCCGTCCCCACGGCCGCCCGTACCACTCACCGCATCACGCATCACGTCATTCACCGCATCACGCATCACGCAGGAGAACACCTTGAGCACCACCACCCGTACCGCCGTCTCGCCGCTCACCATCGAGGACGCGGAGGCGCTGATCGAGGCGGCCCGTACCGCCGCCGAGGCGGCCGGTGTCGCAGCCGCCGTCACCGTTCTCGACGCCGGTGGGCACCTGCTCGCCTTCCGCCGGGACGACCGTGCCGTCCTCATCGCGGGTGAGACCAGCACCCGCAAGGCTTACACGGCCCTTCAGCTCAACTCACCCACGGCCGACCTCGTGGACGCGGTCCAGCCCGGCGGGATCTTCCACTCGCTGACGACCGCGCTCGACCGTCCGCTGCTCTTCATCGCGGGCGGGGTGCCGGTGCACCGTGACGGTCAGTTGATCGGCGCCGTGGGTGTCGGTGGCGGTGCGCCCGAGCAGGACCACGGATTCGCCAGCGGCGCAGTGGCCTCGCTGGTCTGACGGCTCCTTCCCGACGCTCCGCGGCCGGTCCGGCCGCGGAGCGTTCCGCTGACCCGGCAGTCGTGGCGGAGCGGCTGACCCGTCAGCCCGTCGCGACGGTCAGCGGTGCGAATCTGCGGCTCCAGTCGCCGGGCACGTCCGGGCACCCCTTGGCCATCAGCGTCGTGTTGGACACGGCCGTCAGGCCGTGCTCGGTGAGCCAGCGGCGCAGCTCGGTGTGGCGGATGTCGATCTCCGCCCGCAAGGTGAGCTCCGTATCGGAGGCGAGCGAGGCCACCAGCGCCTTCGCGGTGTCCGTGTCCGGTGCGATGAGCGGCCCGATCACATGGCTCCCGTCGCTGGGCCAGAGCGCCGCGAACCCCACCAGCTCACCCGCCCGCTCGGCGACCCGGAAGTGATCCGAGAAGGCGGGCAACCGGGCGAGCATCTGCGTCCGCTCGCTGCCGAAGACCGAGGCGTCGAGCGCCATGACCGCCGGCAGATCCCGGGCCGCCGCCCGACGCGTCGTTGTCACGGACGAGTCGTCCGCGCCTCCGTCGGCCTCGGCCCGTACGTCCTCCAGGAACCGTCCGACCAACCTCTCCACACTCCCCACGACGGCGAAACCGAGCTCCTCGTAGAGGGGGCGGCCCTGATCCGTCGCGAAGAGGGTCAGGGGTGTCTCGTCGTGTGCTGCCAGAACGTGGACGAGCAGACGACGGCCCGCGCCCTGTCGTGCGAACCGTTGCGCGACCAGCATCATGCCGAGCGCGGCGTGGGTCGGCCCGTAGGAGGTCACCACACAGGCGGCCGCCAGCCCCTTGCCGGTGGGGTCGTCGATGCCGTAGCCCGTACCCGCCGCGAGGAGCAGGCCCCATCGGTGTTCGTCCCGGGGCCAACCCCGGTCCTCGCTGAGATCGGCACAGGCGACCAAGTCGCCCCGGGTGAGAAGCCGGATGGGCAGGGTGTCGGGCAGGGCGGGCCGGGTGCTGGGCATGTGAGCCAGGCTGTCCGACTTGGCGGCGGCCCGTCCACCTTTTTGTCTCTTCCTTCGCCAAGGTTTTTCCGTGCCTGTTCCGGGTGGCTCGGCTTCCCTCCGCGTGCCGGTGTGAGGTGCTGGGTGCGAGGCGGTGTCGGTGCCGCAGCGGACGAGCCCAGGGGGACGGCGCCCGCGCCGCGTGTTTCACGTGAAACACCACCGAGTACCGAGTAGCGGCGGCTGGGCGTGCCGGAATTCCCGTTATGTGTCCGTTGTGGCGAAGAATCCGGCAGACTTCGAGCTGGGGAGTCGCGAACAGTGTCGGGCCATTCAGTCGACCGAGAGACAGTTCGAGGCGAGGCACAGTCATGGACGCTCCGACCGGTGATCCGGCTGCCGGATCTCCGCAGCCGCCCACTCCACCCCGGCCGCTCCGTGCGGCTCGGGCCGCGGCCCCCCATCGCGCCGGCTTCCACCGGCCGGCCCTCCCGCCGCACGGCGAACCCGCCGCCCCTGCGCAGCACGGCGAACCGTCGGCCGACGCGGTACTGATCCGACGGAATCTGGCGGAGATCGGTCCGCGCGCAGACCGGGCGACGGCGCACTTCTACGCGGTGCTCTTCCTGGGCCGTCCCGAACTGCGAGAGATGTTCCCGGCGGCCATGGACGCGCAGCGTGAACGGCTCTTCCACACTCTGCTGACCGCGGCCCACCGTTTCGACGACCGGGTGGCGCTGACCGCGTACCTGTCGGACCTGGGGAGGGGGCATCGTCGGTACGGCACGCAGCCCACGCACTATCCCGCTTTCGGAGAAGCCCTGCTGGCCGCGGTGCGCCGCCACGCTCCCGTCACCTGGGACAGCGAGAGCGAGGCCGCCTGGGTCCGGGCCTACACGGCCATTTCGCAGATCATGATCGACGCGGCGGCCGAGGAGGAGACACGTTCTCCGGCTTGGTGGCAGGCCGAGGTGGTCGCGCACGAGCGGAGAACCCCGGACATCGCGGTGATCACCGTGCGGCCCGACCGTGCCTACGCCTTCCGCGCCGGGCAGTACACGGCGGTGGAGACACCCTGGTGGCCGCGTGTCTGGCGGCAGTACTCCTTCGCTTCCGCGCCGCGCCCCGACGGCCTGCTCACCTTTCACGTCAGAGCGGTCCAGGCCGGCTGGGTCTCCCAGGCCCTGGTGCACCGGGCGGCCCCCGGCGACATGCTGCGGCTCGGCGCACCGGCGGGGTCGATGACGGTCGACCACACCACCCACACCGGGCTGCTCTGCCTCGGTGGCGGCACGGGCATGGCGCCCATCAGGGCGCTGGTCGAGGACGTCGCCGAACACGGCGACCGCCGGCGCGTCGACGTCTTCTGCGGGGCGCGCAACGAGCGTGACCTCTACGACCTCGACGCCCTGCTGCGCCTCCAGCGGACCTACCCCTGGCTCGCTGTGCACCCGGTCGTCGAGAGCGGCCCGACCCGTGGCCGGACCGGAGAGATCCCGCAGGCGGTACGGGAGACCGGGCCGTGGGACGAACGGGACGCCTATCTGGCGGGTCCGCCCGGCATGATCCGTAGCGGCGTGCGCGCCCTGCGGGACGTGGGCATCCCGGCGGAGCGCATTCACCACGACACCGTCGAGGAGCAGGTACGGACCGACCCGGCCTGAATCAGCCCAGGTCGGGTGCGTGCATGGCCCGTACGCCCTCGATGTTGCCGTCCAGGTAGTGGCGGAGGGAGAGCGGGACGAGGTGGACTGCCGCGATCCCGACCCGGCTGAAGGGGATGCGGACGATCTCGTACTCCCCGCAGGGGGCCTCGATCTCGGGGCCGTGGCGCTTGGAGAGGTCCATCGACGCCAGTCGGCAGACGAAGAAGTGCTGGACCTTCACCCCGGCCGGCCCGTCGTCCGCGATGTGTTCGACGGTGTCGACGAAGCAGGGCACCACATCGACGATCTTGGCTCCCAGCTCCTCGTCGATCTCCCGGTGCAGGGCATCGACGACGGTCGCGTCCTCGGGTTCGACCCCGCCGCCTGGTGTCACCCAGTAGGGGTCCACCCCTGGCTTGGTCCGCTTGATCAGGACGAGTCGGTCGCCGTCGAGCAGGATGGCGCGTGCGGTGCGCTTGACCACAGGGCGTTCGGTCATGGCAAGAGAGTGGCCCGCCCGCACCCATCCGAAACTCCTGGCGGCCGTTTCGCAGGTGGCGGGCGCCGGCACCCATCCGCCTCCCGGACGCGCCCGCGCCCACGCGGAAGCGGGAAAGGCTCCGGTGCGCACGGAGAGTTCCTCCGTG